>NZ_JAXOJX010000008.1:0-136500 GCF_034427735.1 Azohydromonas lata | reverse complement strand
GGCGCGGGCGGCTCCAGCGGAGGCGGCGGCGCGACGAAGACCGGCGGCTGCGGCGCGGGCGTGGGCGCGCTGGTGATGACGGGCTTGGGCGCCGGCGCGGGCTTGGGCAACACGCGTTGCTGCGGCGGCGGCGGCGGGGCCGGCACGGGCGCGGGCGGGGCAATGAAATCGACCGTCAGCGGCAGCACCTCGGCCACGGCCTCGCGCACCGGTTGCAACTGCAACAGCGCCCAGCCCACGGCCACGTGCGCCGCCAGCATGCCGGCGCCCAACGCGCGGCGGGCGTTGGGCGACATCGGTTCCGGATGTCCGGCGGGCAGGGGCGGCAGGTTCATCGGGGAGGGCTCCGTTGGTCCTTATTGACCAAAGTCACAAACTGTGTGTGCCTATTCTAAACACGAATTATTCTCAATACATATAAAACCTTAAGAATTCTTAAGGAACCCGCTGCCGCAGCCCGGTTCGGGAAACAAAGCACGGGCGTGGCGGCGGTGCTGCGGCGGGTGCGGATGCCGCCACGCGCGGTGGCAGCGCGGCTATGCTTGGCCGCATGAAACTGCTGGTCCGTTGGCTGTTGCTGGCCGCCGCGCTGTTGCTGGTGGCGTATCTCTACCCGGGCGTGTCGGTGACGAGCTTCGGCACCGCCATGGTGGCGGCACTGGTGCTTGGGCTGCTCAACACGGTGGTGCGGCCGCTGCTGGTACTGCTGACGCTGCCGGTGACGCTGCTGACGCTTGGGCTGTTCCTGTTCGTCATCAACGCGGTGCTGTTCTGGGCAACGGCGTCGGTGCTGAACGGTTTCAACGTCAACGGCTTCTTTGCCGCGCTGGTGGGCTCGATGATCTACAGCCTGTGCGGCATGGTGATCGACTCGGCCATGGAGTCCCTCTTCGGCGACTGACCTGCATCGCCTGGACGCAGGAACGCGGACGGCGCGCCGCGCCGCCGCCAAGGCCTTCAGCGCTCGTTGCGCATTTCCTTGTCCAGCTCGCGCCTGCGCGCCTCCATCTCGCGCAGGCGGGCGTCGATGATGGACGCCTCTATGAAGTCGGCCGGCGCCGCGCCGCTGCGCGCGAGCTGCTGGCCGGCGCGCAGCCGGTCCACCGCCCCGGGGATGTCGCCCAGCGCGGCGCGCGACTCGGCTTCGGCGCGCACGGCGCGCAGCTTCAGGCCCAATTGGTCGGCGCACTGCGCAAGCTGCTGCCAGGCGCCGGCGTCGTCGCGGCGCTCGGCCACCCAGGTCTGAAGCGCCTCGGTGCTGCGGCGCAAGGCGTCGGCCGGGGCACCGGCGCGGGCGGCGGCGAGATCGGCCTGCGCCCGCCACAGCAGCAGCGCTCGTGACATGCCGCCCTCAGGCAGCGCCTGCATGCGCTGCTGGGCCGCTCGGCCATCGCCGCGGGCCAGCAGCGATTGCACGCGCAACAGTTGCAGCCATTGCGTGGCGTCGCCGCCGCGCGCCGCGGCCGGCGCTTCGCGCTGCAGCAGGGTGTCGGCCGCAGCCAGGGCGGTGTCGGCCGGCTCGAACTCGCGCAGCAGCGTGGAAGCCAGCGCCTGCGCGTAGAGCAGGCCCAGCCGCTCGGAGGCCGAGGCGCCGGGCCCCGGCTGCTGCGCCTGGGCGCGGCGCAGCGCCTGCACGGAGGTGTCCATGAGCACGCGGGCGCGGGCCTGGGCCAGCGCGTGCTCGAAGGCGCCGTCGGCAGGCATGTTGCGCGCGGCGTGGGGGTCGGCCTGCACGCGGGCGCGGGCCTCGCCGATGCGCTCGGTGGTCAGCGGGTGCGAGCGCAGGTAGGGGTAGTTGTTGCTGTCGTTGAGCCGGTTGGCGTGCTCCAGCTTCTCGAACATGCCCGCCACGCCGGCGCTGGCGTAGCCGGCGTCGCTGTGCACGCCGTAGCCCACGCGGTCGGCCTCGCGCTCCATGTCGCGCGAGTAGTTGAGCTGGCCCTGCACCATGGCGGCCTGGCCGCCCACCACCGCGGCCTGCGCCATGGCGGCGTTGCCGGTGCGCGCGGAGGCCAGCACGCCCAGGATCATGGCCGCCAGGCCCACCATGCTCTGGCGCGAGGAGCTGCTGATGCTGCGCGCGATGTGGCGCTGGGTGACGTGCGAGAGCTCGTGCGCGAGCACGGCGGCGAGCTCGTCGCGGCTGACCGTCATGGCGATGAGGCCCAGGTGCACGCCCACGTGGCCGCCGGGCAGGGCGAAAGCGTTGACGCTGCGGTCCAGCACCAGGAACACCTCCCAGGCGAAGGCGCCGGCCGTGTCGGCGCCGATTTCGCCGCGGCGCTTGGCCGCGCCCACCAGCGGCTGCCACAGCGACTGCACGTAGTCCAGCAGCAGCGGGTCGTCGAGGTAGGCCGGGTCACGGCGTATCTCGCGCATGATCTGCTCGCCCAAGCGGCGCTCGGCATCCACGCTGAACTCGCCGGAGACCGAATCGCCCAGCGCGGGCAGCGACGACTGTGCCCGCGGCGCGGTGGCCGGCAGGGCGGCCAGCGCCAGGCCGGCGACGAGGGCGGAGACGGCTAAGGGGTGTTTCACGTTCGCGGGATGGCGGAAAACGGCTGGCTATGATCGCACCGCCCTCTTGCTGCCAGGTTTCCGACCATGAACAACCCGCTTACCCATTTCGACAGCCAGGGCCAGGCCCACATGGTGGACGTCTCGGCCAAGGCCGCGACGCACCGCGTGGCGCGCGCCACGGGCAGCATCCGCATGCTGCCTGACACCTTGGCGCTCATTCGCGAAGGCACGGCCAAGAAGGGCGACGTGCTGGGCATCGCCCGCATCGCCGCCATCCAGGCGGCCAAGCGCACGTCCGACCTCATCCCTCTGTGCCACCCGCTGCCGCTCACGCGCGTGGCGGTGGAGCTGGACATCGACGAGCAGCTCCCCGGCGTGCATTGCACGGTGCAGGCCGAGACGGTGGGCGTCACCGGCGTGGAAATGGAAGCGCTCACCGCCGTGCAGGTGGGCCTGCTCACGGTCTACGACATGTGCAAGGCCGCCGACAAGGGCATGGTCATGAGCGACATCCGGCTGCTGGAGAAGAAGGGCGGGAAGTCGGGGCACTGGCAGGCGCAGTCCTGAGTGAGCCCACGGCGCCGCCGCCGCAGCGCCGTCAGTGGTCGAGAAAGTCCCGCCAGGTGAGCGGGCGCTGCGGCGCCTCGCACTGGAAGGGCTTGAGCGCCTTGAGCGACTCGTCGTCGCAGACCTCGAAGAAGGGCTCGGACGCCGGGTAGTGGAACTCGCGCAGGCGCTGTGCCACGTGGCGGGCGCGGTCGAGGTCGCCCGCGTCGGCCAGCGCCTCGGCCCAGGACTGCGTGAGCCGCGTGTCCAGCAGGAAATGCGTGGCACGGCCGAAGGCGGGCAGGGCGTCGGCCGGCACCGCCGCCGTGGTGGCCGCGGCGTAGTCGGCGTGGTGGGCGAAGAACATGCTGCGCTGGCCGATGGCGATGCGCTGCTCCAGCGGCCCGGCCGTAGGCGCCGGCGTGAAGATGGCCACCACGCGGCCATAGTCTCCCAACGAGAACAGCGCGCCCGCGGCCAGCAGCAGGCCGGGCAGGCGCAGCGCAAGGCCGAATCCTGTGGGCGAGGCTGCGGTGGACGGCTCCGCGGCAGGGCCCTCGTTCTGCGGGCCCAGACAGGCGCCCCACATCCAGGCCGTGGGCAAGAGGAAATAGGCATACCACAGCGGGTACTCCAACTGGCTGTGCAGCGCCATGAGCAGCACCATCACGAAACCAGCGCGCAGCGCGGCGCCCTCGGCACCCGCCACGCACAGGCTGCGCCGCCAGGCTTGCCAGAGCGCCAGCGACATCAGGGCCAGCACCAGCAGCGCCAGCGGCACGCCCAACTCCACCGCGAACTGCAGCGCCAGGTTGTGCGTGTGGTCGAAGAAAGCCACCGGGCGGCCGGGAAAGGGCGTGAGCGTCCAGGCGAAGTTGAACTGGCCGAAGCCCACGCCGCTCCAGGGCTGCTGCGCGATCAGCGTCAGCGTGTTGCTCCAGATGCCGAAGCGTGAGCTCGACGGGTCCGACTCGCCCAAGCGCGTGGCCGCGCCCAACGCGTCGGTTTGCAGCAGCTTGAGCGCCAGTGCCCAACCCGCATAGAGCAGCGGTGCGCCCACGAGCAGCAGGCGGCTGTCGCGCGAGAGGCGCTTGTCCACCACGCCCCACAGCGCCAGCAGCAGCACGCCCACGCTGCCCGTGCGCGAGCCCGACAGTTCGATGGCGACGACGAACAAGGCGCCCAGGGGGAGCGCGGCGCGGGTGGCCAGGCGGCCCGCCTCGCGCAGCGGCACCAGCGCAACCACCGACCACAGCAGCAGCGAGCTCAGGTGATTCGGCTGCCGCAGGTTGCCCACCGCACGGCCCGGAAAGCCTGAGCGCGCCACCAGCACGCCGTCAGCCCACGCGGGCGCGAACACCTGCACCAGCGCGATCAGGCTGCTGAGCACCCCCACCACCACCCAACCCAGGCAAAAGGCCTGCAACGCCTGGCGCCGGGCCTGCGGCTCCAGCGCCGCGGCCGACCAGGCCAGCAGCAGCGCCGCCAGCAGCAGCCCAAGTGCCGACGCCGCCAGGCTTGCCGGCAGCGCCACCGCGGCCGACCACAGCACGCCGGCAGCCAGCAGGGCCAGCGCCAGCAGCAGCGCCGCCGCCGCGCGGGCCCCTGCCAGCACGCGCGAGGCGCCCAACACCGCCGCGAACACGCCCCACAGCCCAATCGCTGCGGCCTGGTTGAAGAAAGTGGCCGAGGGCGGCAGGTTGAACGCCACCAGCGCGGGGACACAGCAGGCCAGCAGCGCCGCAAGCGACAGCGCGTAAGAGGGCATCAAGGGCACGGGTCAAGGCGGAAAACGAAGGCGGCGCACTCTAGCAAGAAGCGGCGAGCCCCCCTCGCACCACCCTGTACAAGCCTGTGGACAGTTGTCTGGACAAGTCGGGCTTGTCCACACGCGCAACGTCCCGGCGCCAAGTTGTTGTGTTTTTGAAAGAACTAATCCGGCAGGCGGGCCCACAGCCTTATGCGGCGCGCAAGTTGTTGATAATCAAGGGAAAACCAGAGTTGTCCACATCAAAAAGGCTGCTCTACCACCATGACCAATTAAAAACGTTAGTACTGGCGTAAATGGTTGTGGGTGCCGCAGGCCGAGCCGAACACCCTTGCGCCACCCGTGAACAACCTTGTGGGCAACCTTGCGCTGTCCACAAAAAAAGACCGCCGATGGCGGTCTTCGAAGGTTTTTTTGTCCCGTGCGGCAGGGCTGCCGCGTGCGGATTTCAGGGCGGGCTCACAAGACGGCACCGGAGGCGCTGCCTGCGGCGGCGGGCGGGTTGTTCTTCTGGATGAGCGCGGCGGCGTCGGCATGGGTGACGGTGGTCGTGGTGGTCCAGACCACGCTGGAGCTGCCGGGAGCGGGCGTGAAGGTGATGGTCTTGCCGTCCACGCCGCTGCCTATGCCGTCTGCCAGCGTGGCCTTGATCACGCCGTTCTCCACGGTGGCGGAGGCCACTTCCTTGGTGGGCGTGAAGGCGGGCACGCCGCGGTCGCTGGCGTTGCAGCCGGTGAGCACGCCGCCCTGCTCCTGGATGCACACGCTCACGGCCGTCTTGACCGCGTCCACGGAGCGCAGCGCGTTGCCCACGCGGGCCTTGACGATGTAATTCTGGTAGAGCGGCAGGCCCACGGCGCCCAGGATGCCGATGATGGCCACGACGATCATCAGCTCTATGAGCGTGAAGCCACGGCGGTGGCGGCGGCGCTGGTGTTGCTGCGGGCAGGTACGGCGACGGCAAAGGCTTGGCATTGCGAACTCCTCCTCGGATGGAAAGACGTCGTTGCCCGGGTCTTGCGAGGAAGGAAACCGGGCTGCTGCCGGCGCACTGCGGCCGCACTGCTGAGGGCGGGAACAGCTTGCCCGGCGCGGCCGCGCCGGTGCCTGCGATGCTGAGGCCGGGGCAGGGCGCGCAGGCTCAGTACAAACGGCAGGCCCGTCCGCGCGCGCGGACGGGCGTCAGCGCAGCGTGAGGCGGTCGCCGCTGCGCAGGGCGCGGGCCTTGAGGCCGTGGCGGCGGAGCTGCTCCATCACCGTCTTCACCTCGCCGGGCTTGACGTGGGTGATGTGCAGTTGCGCCGGCGCGGGCAGATCGCTCAGCGGCAGCTCGGCCAGCATGCTTGGGCAGAGGTGGCGGCTGAGCTGCGCCAGGGTGGCTTCCTCGTCGCAGAAGGAGGTTTCGATCACGAGATGGGCCACCGGCAGTTGGGCCAGGCGTTGCCACAGCGGCTCGTTGGGGCCGGTGTCGCCGGTGTAGACCCAGCAGGGGCCGCCAGGCGTTGCCGAGGCGGCAAAGCCCACGGCCGGCACGGTGTGGTGGGCGCTGAGCACCTCGATGCGGCGCTCGCCCAGCACCAGGACGTCGCCCACGGCCAGCGGCTGCAGCACCAGCACGGGCGACTGCTCCGAGGGCAGCCGGGTGAAGTCCGGCCAGATGCGGTTGTTGAAGACGTGCTCGCGCAGCGTCTGCAACGTCTCGGGGAGGGCGTGGACGCGGATGGGGCCGCGGCCGGCCGCCGCGCGCAGCCGCATCACGCTGTCGGCCAGCAGCGGCACGCCCAACACGTGGTCCAGGTGCGAGTGGCTCAGCAGGATGTGGTCTATGCGCGCGAGTTCTTCCAGCGTGAGCGTGCCCACGCCGGTGCCCGCGTCCACGAGCACGTCGCCGTCCAGCAGGAAGGAGGTGGTGAAGCTGCCGGCGGCAATGGCGCCGGCGCAGCCCAGGACGCGGATGTCCATGGAAGGCGATGGAGCTTGCGGCGCGCCGCGGATCGCGCCTTGCCGCATCAGCGTTGCAGGACGAAGAGCATCTGCGTGCCGGCGAGCTCTATGACGTCGCCGTCGCGCAGCGTCACGGCGTCGGCATGCAGCGGCGCGCCGTTGACGCTGGGCCGCGAGCCGCCTTCCACGTGCGTGAGCACGTAGCCGTTTGGGCGCCGCGTGATGCTGGCCACCTGCACGCCGGGCTTGCCCACGGTGGTGACGATCTTGGTGAGCTGCGCCTCGTGTCCGGCGGCGTTGCCGTTGAGCACCTTGAGCGCGGCGGAGGCTGCGGGCAGCTCGGCGGCGGTGTAGTGGCTGAACCCCTCGCTCATGCCGGGCAGCGGTGCGGTGTGGGCGAAGTCGGCCACGCCGGTTGGGCGTGCAGCAGCCGGCGCGGGCTCGAAGTCGCCGCTGTCGCGGGCCAGGTAGCGCAGCTTGTACTTGCCGATCTCCACGCTGTCGTTGTGCGAGAGCTGCTGGCGTCGTATGGCGCGGCCGTTGATATAGGTGCCGTTGGTGCTGTTGAGGTCTTCGATGAACACCGCCTCGCCCGCTCTTTGCAGCACGGCGTGCTCGCCGCTGACGGCCAGGTTGTCGATGACGATGTCGTTGTAGGGGCGGCGGCCCAGGGTGGTCTTGTCCTTGGTGAGCTCGACCTGCTTGATCACGACGCCGTCCAGGGAGACGACCAGTTTGCCCATGCTTGTCCTCGTGTGGCTGGCAACGGCGGGAGGGGCGGACGGCGAGGGGGCAGCGCGCCTCAGCGCTTGAACGGCCACCAGGAGCGGGATGCCGCCGCGGCCCCCGGTACGCGGGCCAGGATGACGGCGATGTTATCTTTTCCCCCCGCCTGGTTGGCCGCGTCCACCAGGGCGCGGCCGGCCTGCGCGAGGTCGGCCTGGTGGGCCAGCAGGATTTCGGCGATGGCGCTGTCGTCGAGCATGTCGGACAGGCCATCGGAGCACAGCAGGTAGAGGTCGCCCGGGTGCAACTCGTGCAGTTGCGTCTCCAGCAGCACGCGCTCTTCCACGCCCACGGCGCGGGTGACGAGATTCTTGTACGCGCTGAAGGCCGCCTGCTCGGGCGTGATGAGCCCGGCGTCGATTTGCTCCTGCAGCAGCGAGTGGTCGCGCGTGAGGCGCGACAGCTTGTGGCCGCGCAGCCGGTAGGCGCGCGAGTCGCCGACGTGGCCGCTGAGCACGTGTCCGGCGCGGAACACCAGCATCACCAGCGTGGTGCCCATGCCGGCGTACTGCGGGTTGGCGCGGGCGGCTTCGAAGATGGCACGGTTGGCTTGGCCGACGCACAGCTCCATGGCGCTGCGCACTTCCTGGTCGGAGGCGGCGTCGGCGGTTTGCTGCAGCCAGGCGCCGAGCTCGTTGCGCAGTTGCGTGGTGAGCATGCCGCTGGCGACCTCGCCGGCGTTGTAGCCGCCCATGCCGTCGGCCAGCACGGCAAGCGCCGTGGCTTCGTCCAGCGCCACCGCGTCCTCGTTGTTGCTGCGCGCGCGGCCGGTATCGATGGCGCTGAAGAACTCGGGGTTCATGGTTTGCATGAGGTCAGCGGATCATTGTGCCCCGCCGCCCGTGCCCTGGGCAGCCCAAGCGGCGCAGCGAACGCGCCGACGGTGGCAAATGTCGCATCAGCGCGCAGCGCAAAACCCCTTCATGCCGGCCTTGCGCTGCGTCAACTCTTACCGTAAAGCGCCGGCAAACCGTACTGTCATCAACTTGTCACCACCAAATCTCGGGGGCAAACTGGTCTCAACGGGATAAGTGCTGCGGTCACCCCCGTTTGGTAGCAACACTTCCGAAAGGAGGCTCTGATGAATCTGACGATCAGCGGACACCATCTCGACGTGACACCTGCCCTGCGTGAGTACGTTCTCACCAAGCTGGATCGAGTCACGCGCCACTTCGACCAGGTGGTCGATGTCAACGTGCTGCTGGCCATAGACAAGTCCAAGGAAAAGGACCGTCGCCAGCGAGCCGAGGTGACGCTGCATGTCAAGGGACGGGACATCTTCGTCGAACAGTCGCACGAGGATTTGTATGCCGCGATTGATCAGTTGATGGACAAGCTCGACCGCCAGGTGATGCGCCACAAAGACCGTACGCAAGAGCATCACCACGCATCCGCCAAGCGGCTGCCTGCCAGCGTCTGAGTGTCCGATCGCGTTTGAGGGGGCCTGAACCGGGGCCCCGCACCCAGCAAGCGGCCCCACGGGGCCGCTTTTTGCTGTGGACGTGGCGGGCAGGTTTGCGCAGCATTCACGCAACAAGGAAGGACGCAGGGGACCCCTTGCGGAAAGCGTGACAAGAGGGCTTTCTATAATCGAGCGCCCTGACACAGTCTCCGCATTCGCCCGGACCTGCGCCGCGGAGAAATCACCATGAACCGTCTCGCCGCCATACTGCCTGCCACCAATGTGCTGGTGAATGTGGAAGCCACCAGCAAGAAGCGGGTTTTCGAGCATGCGGGACTGCTGTTCGAGAACCAGCACTCCATCGCCCGCGCCACGGTGTCGGACAACCTGTTCGCGCGCGAGCGCCTGGGTTCCACCGGCCTGGGCCATGGCGTGGCCATTCCGCACGGCCGCATCAAGGGTTTGAAGAACCCGCTGGCGGCGGTGCTGCGGGTGCAGCAGGCCATTCCCTTTGACGCGCCGGACGACGAGCCGGTGAGCCTGCTGATCTTCCTGCTGGTGCCCGAGGCCGCGACGCAGCGGCACCTGGAAATCCTCTCCGAGATCGCCGAGATGCTCAGCGATCGCGAGCTGCGCGAGCGCCTCAAGGCCGAGCCCGACGCCGCCGCGCTGCACAAGCTGATCCAGAACTGGGAGCCGCTCAAATCGGTGGCCTGACCCGCTTCCCGATGGCGCTTGCGGCTTCCTTCCAACATTAGAAGAAACGCCGCATGAAGCCGATTTCAGTCAGTGCCGAAGCGCTGTTCGAGGAGCATCGCAAGGCCTTGCGCTGGGAATGGGTGGCCGGACACGCCCACCCCGAGCGCCATTTCGACGACGCCGCCGTGCGCGAGGCGCACTCCTCGGCCGATCTCGTCGGGTTCCTGAACTACATCCACCCCTACCGCGTGCAGATCGTGGGCGAGCGCGAGGTGCGCTACCTCACCGCCGTGCCGCCGGAAGTCCAGGAGCGCCGCGCCACGCGCATCCTCACGCTGGAGCCGCCCATGGTCGTCGTGGCCGACGACCAGCCGCCGCCGGAGGTGATGCTGCGGCTGTGCGAGCGCGCTGGCATTCCGCTGTTCGCGAGCAAGGAGTCGGCCGGCCACGTCATCGACGTGCTGCGCGGCTACCTGGGCCAGCTCTTTGCGGAGCGCACCACGCGCCACGGCGTGTTCATGGACATCCTGGGCTTGGGCGTGATGCTCACGGGCGAGTCCGGCCTGGGTAAGAGCGAGCTGGGCCTGGAGCTGATCTCGCGCGGCCATGGCCTGGTGGCCGACGACGCGGTGGACATCCACCGCACGGCGCAGAACGCGCTGGAGGGGCGCTGCCCCGAGCTGCTGCTCAACCTGCTGGAAGTGCGCGGCATCGGCTTGCTGGACATCAAGGCCATCTTTGGCGAGACGGCGGTGCGGCGGAAGATGAAGCTCAAGCTCATCGTCCACCTCGTGCGCCGCGAGACGCTGGAGCGCGAGTTCGAGCGCCTGCCCTACGAGCCGCTGTACGAGGAAATCCTGGGCGTGCCCGTGCGCAAGGTCGTCATCGCCGTGGACGCCGGCCGCAACCTGGCCGTGCTGGTGGAAGCCGCCGTGCGCAACACCATCCTGCAGTTGCGCGGCATAGACACCTACAACGAGTTCATCCAGCGCCACCAGAAGGCCATGCAGCGCTGATCGCGCAGTCAGCGCGGCCGAGGGCCGCCGCCGCAAAAGCGAAAAGGGCGCCCGCCAGGGCGCCCTTTGCTCATGGCGGGGGCGTTTACTTGGGCCGGAACTGGCACTCCTGCTTGGTGCAGGTGGCGTACAGGGCCAGGGCGTGGTCGTGGATGGCAAAGCCCCGCGCCTCGGCCACGGCGCGCTGGCGGCGCTCGATTTCCGGGTCGTAGAACTCCTCCACGCGGCCGCAGGTCAGGCACACCAAATGGTCGTGGTGTTGGCCCTCGTTGAGCTCGAACACCGACTTGCCGGACTCGAAATGGCTGCGCGTGAGCAGCCCGGCCTGCTCGAACTGCATGAGCACGCGGTAAACGGTGGCCAAGCCGATGTCCGAGCCTTCGATGAGCAGCGCCTTGAACACGTCTTCGGCGGTCATGTGGCGCTGGGAGGTTTTCTGGAACACCTCCAGGATCTTGATACGGGGCAGCGTCGCCTTCAGGCCGCTGCTCTTGAGTTCATCGGCATGCGTCATGACGGCTCTCTCTCAGGCAGACGGGCCCCCGGAAAGGGGGCCGGTAGAATGGGCCGGATCATATCCAGCCTGCGAGGCCCGGCCCGGCGCAGGCCCATCCCCATGCACCGATCAGTCTCACGCCTGCCCGCCGCGCTGCTGGCCGCCTGCACTCTTGCGGGCTGTGCCTCGCTGCAGTCCTCGGACCAGAACCTGCTCGGCATGGTGACGCCTTACCGCATCGAGATCGTCCAGGGCAACGTGGTCACGCGCGAGCAGGCTGCGGCCATACAGCCGGGCATGGCGCGCGCCCAGGTGCGCGACATCCTGGGCTCGCCGCTGCTCGCCGACGTGTTCCACGCCGACCGCTGGGACTACATCTTCACCATCCGCCGCACCGGCGCCGAGCCGCAGCGCCGCAGCGTGACGGCCTACTTCGACGGCGAGCGGCTGCAGCGCCTGGACGCGCCGCAGGACCTGCCCTCCGAAGCCGAGTTCGTCTCCTCCATCAGCACGGCCAAGCTGCCCGCCAAGCTGCCGGTGCTGGAGCTGACGCCGGAGCAGCGCGCCAAGCTGCCCGCGCCGGCCCGCACCGAGGCCGCGCCCGCCGCTGCCGCGCCCACCGGCGCCACGCGCGACTACCCGCCGCTGGAGCCCTGAGCCCCCGCGCGTTCCTCCCAAGCCTTCTCGCATGACGACCACCAACGCTTCCACCGCCACCGCGCCGCTGCGCATTGCCATCGCCGGCGCTTCCGGCCGCATGGGCCGCATGCTCATCGAGGCCGTGCTCAATTCCGGCGACTGCGCGCTGGCCGGCGCGCTGGACGTCCCGGGCAGCCCCGCACTGGGCCAGGACGCCGCCGCCTTCCTCGGCCGCCCCGCCGGCGTGGCCATCGTCTCCGACCTGCGCGAGGGCCTGGCCAACGCGCAGGTGCTCATCGACTTCACCCGTCCCGAAGGCACCATGGCGCACCTGCAGGCCTGCCGCGAGCTGGGCGTGAAGCTGGTGATCGGGACGACCGGCTTCAGCGAGGAGCAAAAGGCGCAGATCGACGAGGCGGCCCAAGAGATTTCCATCGTCATGGCGCCCAACATGAGCGTGGGCGTGAACGTGGTGATGCGGCTGCTGGACATGGCCGCGCGCGCGCTGAGCCAGGGCTACGACATCGAGATCATCGAGGCCCACCACCGCCACAAGGTCGATGCCCCCAGCGGTACGGCGCTCAAGATGGGCGAAGTGGTGGCCGCCGCCCTGGGCCGCGACCTCAAGGAATGCGCCGTCTACGGCCGCGAGGGCGTCACCGGCGAGCGCGACCCCAGTACCATCGGCTTCGCCACCGTGCGCGGCGGCGACATCATCGGCGACCACACCGTGCTGTTCGCCGGCACGGGCGAGCGCATCGAGATCAGCCACAAGAGCAGCAGCCGCGCCGGCTACGCGCAAGGCAGCCTGCGCGCCTCGCGCTTCCTGGCCGACAAGCCGCAAGGCCTGTTCGGCATGGAAGCCGTGCTGGGCCTGGCCTGACGCCGCCGCGCCGTGGACGGCCTGCAGGCGTTCTGGGACCGCAGCGACGGCATAGGCCGCACCGTGGCGGCGCTGCTGCTGCTGATGTCCATCTCGGCGTGGGTGCTGATCCTGTGGAAGGGCTGGCTGCTGCGCCGCGCCGCGCGTGACATCGCCCGCGGCGTGCCGGCCTTTTGGGCCGCCCCGGCGCTGGACGCCGCGCGCGAGCGCCTGGCCCCGATGGACCGCGAGCAACTGCTGCTGCCGCTGGTGGACGCCGCCCAAGCGGGCGCGCGCGGCGGCACGCTGGAGGCGCACGGTCATGCCGACTCGCAGCTCACCCGCCGCTTGCGCGACGCGCTGCACCGTGCCCTCGGCCAGCTCCAGGCTGGGCAGGTGGTGCTGGCCTCCATCGGCTCGACGGCCCCCTTCATCGGCCTCTTCGGCACGGTCTGGGGCATTTACCACGCGCTCATGGGCATCGCCGCCGAGGGCAGCGTGGGCATAGACAAGGTTTCCGGCCCGGTGGGCGAGGCGCTGGTGATGACGGCCGCCGGCCTGGCCGTGGCCATCCCTGCCGTGCTGGCCTACAACGTGTTCGGCCGCTGGATCGCCGGCAGCGAGGCGGAGCTCGAAGGCTTTGCGCACGACCTGCGCGAGCTGGTGCTCGACGCGGCGCGGGAGTCCTGAGCCGTCCATGGGCAGCCATCGCAGCCCGGCACGGGAGTCGCCATGACCTTCGGCCGCCTGGAGAGTAAGAAACCGGCCAAGCCGATGAGCGAGATCAACATGACGCCGCTCATCGACGTGATGCTGGTCCTGCTGGTGATCTTCATGATCACCGCCCCGCTCATGACCTCCAGCCTGCGCCTGGACCTGCCGCAGGCCCAGGGCGCCGAGAGCGAATCGCGCGACCCGCTCAACCTCGCCCTGGACGCCAAGGGCCAGGCCTACCTGGACGACCAGCCGCTGGGCGAGGCGGCCCTGAAGGAGCGGCTGCAGGAGGCCGCCCGCCGCAACGCGCAGGCCGAAGTGCAGTTGCGCGCCGACCGCGCCGTGCCCTATGGCCGCGTGGCCGAGCTGCTCGCGCTGCTGCAGGAAAGCGGGCTCACGCGCATCGGGTTCATCACCGAGCCGCCGCAAGCCGCCGCGGGGCAGGGTGGGGCCTCGGCCCCGAAATGAGGGGCGCCGGGCCGGCTCCTACAATCCCGGCCCATGAACGAAAAGTACGTCCCCGCCGAGGTCGAGTCGGCCGCCCAAGCGCACTGGAACGCGCGCGACGCCTACCGCGTCGTCGAGGATGACAGCAAGCGCAAGTTCTACGCCTGCTCCATGCTGCCCTACCCCAGCGGCAAGCTGCACATGGGCCATGTGCGCAACTACACGATCAACGACATGCTTGCGCGCCAGCTGCGCATGAACGGCTGGAACGTGCTCATGCCCATGGGCTGGGATGCCTTCGGCCTGCCGGCCGAGAACGCGGCGATGAAGAACAAGGTCCCGCCCGCGCAGTGGACCTACTCCAACATCGAATACATGAAGGGCCAGATGCAGGCCCTGGGCCTGGCCATCGACTGGTCGCGCGAGATCGCCACCTGCAAGCCCGACTACTACAAGTGGAACCAGTGGCTGTTCCTGAAGATGCTGGAAGCCGGCATCTGCGAGCGCCGCACCCAGGTCGTCAACTGGGACCCGGTGGACCAGACCGTGCTCGCCAACGAGCAGGTGGTGGACGGCCGCGGCTGGCGCTCCGGCGCCCCGGTCGAGAAGCGCGAGATCCCGGGCTACTACCTCAAGATCACCCAGTACGCCGAGGAGCTGCTGCAGCACGTGCAGAACGGCTTGGCCGGCTGGCCTGAGCGCGTCAAGCTCATGCAGGAGAACTGGATTGGCAAGAGCGAGGGCGTGCGCTTCGCCTTCCCGCACGACATCCGCGACGCCACCGGCGAGCTGATCCAGGGCGGCAGGCTCTACGTCTTCACCACGCGTGCCGACACCATCATGGGCGTGACCTTCTGCGCCGTGGCGCCGGAGCACCCGCTGGCCACGCACGCCGCGGCCGGCAACGCCTCGCTGGCCGCCTTCATCGACGAGTGCAAGCACGGCGGCACCACCGAAGCCGAGCTCGCCACGCAGGAAAAGAAGGGCCAGCCCACGGGCCTGTTCGTCACGCACCCGCTCACCGGCGCGCAAGTGGAAGTGTGGGTGGGCAACTACGTGCTCATGAGCTACGGCGACGGTGCCGTCATGGGCGTGCCCGCGCACGACGAGCGCGACTTCGCCTTCGCGCTGAAGTACCGCCTGCCCATCAAGCAGGTCGTGGCCGTGGAAGGCGAGACCTTCTCGACCGAAGCCTGGGCCGAGTGGTACGGCGACAAGCAGCGCGGCGTGAACGTCAACTCCGGCGAGCTGGACGGCCTCGCCTACAAGGCGGCCGTGGACAAGGTCGCCTCGCTGCTGGGCGACAAGGGCCTGGGCGAGAAGAAGACCACCTGGCGCCTGCGCGACTGGGGCATCAGCCGCCAGCGCTACTGGGGCACGCCCATTCCCATCATCCACTGCGACACCTGCGGCGCCGTGCCGGTGCCGACAGAAGATCTTCCGGTGGTGCTCCCGGAAGACTGCATCCCCGACGGCAGCGGCAACCCGCTGAACAAGCGCGCGGACTTCCTCAACGTCGCCTGCCCCTGCTGCGGCCGCGACGCGCGCCGCGAGACGGACACGATGGACACCTTCGTGGACAGCTCGTGGTACTTCATGCGCTATTGCGACCCGAAGAACCCCGAGGCGATGGTGGCCGGCGGCACCAAGTACTGGATGCCCATGGACCAGTACATCGGCGGCATCGAGCACGCCATCCTGCACCTGCTCTACGCGCGCTTCTGGACCAAGGTGATGCGCGACCTGAAGCTGGTCGAGGTCGACGAGCCCTTCCAGCGCCTGCTCACGCAGGGCATGGTGCTCAACCACATCTACAGCCGGCGCACCGAGAAGGGCGGCATCGAGTACTTCTGGCCGCACGAGGTGGAGAACGTGCTCGACGCGGGCGGCAAGATCACCGGCGCCAAGCTCAAGAGCGACGGCTCCGCGGTGACCTACGAAGGCGTGGGCACCATGAGCAAGAGCAAGAACAACGGCGTGGACCCGCAGCAGCTCATCGAGCAGTACGGCGCGGACACGGCACGGCTGTTCGTGATGTTCGCCGCCCCGCCGGAGCAGACGCTGGAGTGGAACGACGCGGCCGTGGAAGGCGCGCACCGCTTCCTCAAGCGCGTGTGGGGCTACGGCGTGAAGAACGCCGAAGCGCTCCAGGCCGGCGGTGACCCGTCGCAGGCGGCTGACGACGCCACGCGCGCCCTGCGCCGCGAGGTGCACCTCGTGCTCAAGCAAGTCAGCTACGACTACGAGCGCATGCAATACAACACCGTGGTGTCGGGCTGCATGAAGCTGCTCAACGCGCTCGAGTCCTTCAAGGGCGAAGGCGCCGCCGCGGCCGCGGTGCAGCGCGAAGCCTTCTCGGTGCTGCTGCGCACGCTGTACCCGGCCTGCCCGCACCTCACGCACGGCCTGTGGCAGGACCTGGGCTACGCGGCGTCGTTGGGCGAGCTGCTGGACGCGCCCTGGCCGCAGGTGGACGAAGCCGCGCTGGTGCAGGACCGCATCGAGCTGGTGCTGCAGGTCAACGGCAAGCTGCGCGGCGCGGTGAGCGTGCCCGCCGGCGCGGACAAGGCGGCGATCGAAGCCGCCGCCCTGGCCAACCCCGACTTCCAGAAGTTCGCCGAGGGCAAGGCGCCCAAGAAGGTGATCGTGGTGCCGGGCCGCCTGGTCAACGTGGTGGTCTGAGCGTGATGCGCCGCCGCTCGCTGCTGGCCGCCACGGCCACCCTGCCTGCCGCCGCGCTGTTGGGCGGCTGCGGCTTTGCGCTGCGGCGCCCGCCGCCGCTGAGCTTCGAGCGCCTGGCGCTGGTGGGCTTCGCGGCGGGCTCACCCATGGAGCAGGCGTTGCGGCGCCTCATGCCGCAGACGGTGACGCTGGTGGATGCGCCGCAGCAGGCGCAGGTGGTGCTGGAGTCGCTGCTGGAGCGGCGCGAGCGCGTCGTCTCCGGCACCACGTCCTTCGGCCAGGTGCGCGACATGGTGGTGCGGGTGCGGTTTCGCTACCGCGTGAGCACGCGCGCCGGCAAGCCGCTCGTGGACCCGTCGGAGCTGCTGCAGTACCGGGACCAGAGCTACAACGAAACCCTGGCCCTGGCCAAGGAGCTGGAGCAGACCGAGCTCTACCGCGACATGGAGACCGACATCGCCATGCAGGTGCTGCGCCGGCTGGAAACGGTGCGGGAGATCTGAGGTGCAGTTGCGCGCGCAGACCCTGGCCGCCCACCTGGCCCAGGGCCTCAGGCCCGTGTACGCGCTGTACGGCGACGAGCCGCTGCAGATGCAGGAAGCGGCCGACGCCATCCGCGCCGCGGCGCGCGCGGCCGGCTTCACCGAGCGCCAGGTCTTTACGGTCAGCGGCAACCACTTCGACTGGAGCAGCCTCCTGGGCGCCGCCCAGGAGATGAGCCTCTTCGCCAGCCGGCAGCTCATAGAGATCCGCATCCCGTCGGGCAAGCCCGGCAAGGACGGCTCCGTCGCGCTGCAGCGCTACTGCGAGCTGATCAACCCGGACGTGCTGACGCTGGTGCACCTGCCGCGGCTGGACCGCCAGCAGCAGCAGTCGGCCTGGTTCCTGGCGCTGGACGGCGCGGGGGTGAGCCTGCGCATCGATCCCGTGGAGCGCCGCGAGCTGCCGGCGTGGATTGCCCGCCGCTTGGGGGCGCACGGCCAGCGCGTGGCGCCGGGCGAGGAGGGCGAACGCACGCTCGCCTTCTTCGCCGACCGCGTGGAAGGCAACCTGCTGGCCGCGCACCAGGAGGTCGAAAAGCTCGCGCTGCTGTACCCGGCGGGCGAGCTGGGTTTCGAGCAGGTCGAGCAGGCCGTGCTCAACGTGGCGCGCTACGACGTCTTCAAGCTCAGCGAGGCGGTGCTGTCCGCCAACCCGGCGCGCACGCTGCGCATGCTGCAGGGCTTGAGAGCGGAAGGCGAGGCGGCCGTGCTGGTGCACTGGACGCTGGCGGAAGACATCCGCGCCCTGAAACGCGGGCGGGATGCGCTCAACCAGGGCAAGCCGCTGCCCATGGCGCTGCGCGAGGCGCGGGCCTGGGGGGCGCGGGAGCGGCTGTTCGAGCGGGCTTTGCCGCGCGCCACCGACGCGCAATTGACGGAATGGCTGACGGCGGCGCGGATTTGCGACGGGCTGGTGAAGGGCTTGAAGCACCCGGAATGGCCTTCGGAACCCTGGGATGGGTTGCAGAAACTGGCCTTGATGGTGATGCAGGGGCTGCGCTGAAAATTGAATATGTCAAAAGCTTCCGCCTCCAAGAAATATGTGATCGGCGCCATCATTGCCGCGTCGATGCTTGTTCCCTTGGCCTATTTGCTGAGCACGCTTTTTATTTTCAAGGCGGGCGATGCGTCTGCTTTCCAAGACACGCCGCCTGTTGTTTCAAATGACGGCACCGTCGATTTGGCATTGCGTGTGGCCGTCCTGGATTTGGACGCTCCCGCCTTCAACCGATTCACCGACATGCAATTGCAGTTCCGTCCCAAAGGAGCCGATGCATGGACCAGTGTGTCTCCTACGGGAGATCCTGAAGAAGTCAAAGGCAATGCCGACAATCAGCTTTTATATCGCTTCAAATTCCCATTGAAGCAAGCCAACGTCGAATACGAATACCACTTCACGTACCGCATAGACGGCCATCCCAAGGTCGCGGCCGGGCACGGCACACTTCAAATCCCATCGGAAGTTAAATAGCCAAACCTCGCTGGGCTGGCAAATTCACATCAAGTGCCGTTTCAAATTCAGTGACGATTCGAGGATTGGGCCAGACCATTGCTCCCTTGGTACACAAGGCGTCAACACTGGCAGAGGCCTCGCCCGTCGCCCTCACGTACACCGGCACAAGATTGAGCTTGTCCAACTGCTCCACCGCTCCCGCCCAAGTGCTGCCCTTCCTGAAACTGGCATTCAGCACCAAGGCCGCATCCGCCAGCGCATAAATCAATTTGTTCCGGCGCGTCGCCAGGCTGGCGTTGAACGTGGCATTGGGGTCGTAGGGCGAAATCAAAACCAAACGACCGTCGCCCAGGAGCCTGCGATAGTCCCGGCCCTTTGCCGTCTTTTCCAAACTATCCGCCAGCACGGCGGAAACCTGCCCGCCGGCGCTGAATGCGCCGTGCATGGCGATCTGGTCAATGCCCTGGGCGCCGCCGGATACCAGGGTTTTGCCGGCCTGGGCCGCCAGGCGGCTCACCGCCATGGCGTCATCCACCAAGGCATCGTCCATATGCCGCGAGCCGACCACGGCCAGCCCGCCGGAATCCAGCAGTGTTTTATCTCCACATCCGTAAATGATCGGCGGTGATTCCTCGCGCAGATGGGATTTGAATCGACGGGGGTAATCGGCATCCGCGCGGCTCACGACCCAAATGTCGTGGGATTGCCAACGTTTCACGGTTTGCTCCAGCACGGCACCACGACCCAGCAGCCAACGCAGGCGCACGGCATCGACCACAGACTGGCAGAGCTGCAATAAATCTTCCGCCTCCTCTCCCAGGAAATCCGCGGGCTGCCGCTTGATGTCCCGCAAATGGCGCGCCAGCGCGTTGTATTCCGCGAGTTTCAGAAGCTCTGACGGCGCGGCGCCACGTCCGCCCATCAGCGGCGCCGTCAAAAGGAGAATCGCCTGGGTATTGGGAGACAGGGTTTCAAGCATCCATCACTCCTTGGAGAAATGGCCTTGCGGGCCGGGCGGTGCCCGGCTTTTGAAACCCGTTGACGGCGGGGTCAGTAGCCCCGGCCGGACTCCACGCGGTGCAACGGCAATTCGCCGGCCAGGACGGCGCGCACGTTCTGGGCTGCCACTTCCGCCGCGCTGCGCGCGTCCGTCAGCGCCGCGGCGTGCGGCAGCACCGTCACACGCGGATGCGTCCAAAAGGGGTGATCGGCCGCCAGCGGCTCGGCCTGAAACACGTCCAGCACCGCATGCCGCAGCCGCCCGGCGTCCAGCGCGGCCAGCAGATCGGCTTCCACCACATGCCCGCCGCGCGCCAGGTTCACCAGGCTGGCGCCTTGCGGCAGCAGCGACAGCCGCGCGGCGTCGAACAACCCGCGCGTGGCCGGCGTCAGCGGCAGCAGGTTCACGACGATCTCGCTGCGCGCCAGCAGTGCGGGCAGCTCGGCGTCGCCACTGACGCACTCGATGCCGGGCTCGCTGCGCGGCCGCGCGCTCCAGCCCGCCACGCGGTAGCCCTGGGCCACGAGGCGGCGCGCGGCGGCCAGGCCCATCTCGCCCAAGCCCAGCACGGTCACGCCAACCTCGTCGGTGCGACGCTGGGGCAGGTGTTTCCACACGCCCTCGCGCTGCTGCCGCGCGTAGTCGAAGAAGCCGCGGTGCAGCGAGAGCACGGCCCACAGCGCCGTTTCGGCCATCGCCGTGCTCATGGCGGGGTCCACCATGCGGGCGATGGGCACGCCGGGGGGCAGGGTGTCGTCGGCCAGCAGGCGGTCCACGCCGGCCCACAGCGACTGGATGAGTTGCAAGCCCGTCAAGCCGCGCAGGCTGCCCGGGGGCGGGTTGGCGACCAGGGCGACGTCCACCTCGGCGCCGGGCTGGGCTTCGACCCATTCGGCTTGCGGCAGCGCCGCCTGCAGCGCCGTGAGCCAGGACTGGCGCTCGGCGGCACCGAGCTGGCCGACCAGGGCGAGTCTCATGAGGACGCCTTGGCGGCGTGTGCCGCCGCCCAGGCCAGCACGTGGCGGACGGTCGCTTCGCGCACTGCGGCCCGGTCGCCGCCGAGTTGCAGCAGCTCGGCCCCAGCGGCGCCACTGCGGTCGGCCCAACCGAACCAGACCGTGCCCACCGGCTTGCCCGGCACCGCGCCGCCGGGGCCGGCGATGCCGGTGACGGACAGCGCCAGGTCGGCATGGGCATGCGCCAGCGTGCCGGCGGCCATCGCGCGCGCCACGGCCTCGCTCACGGCGCCGTGGGCGGCGATCAGCGCGGCGGGCACGCCCAGGGATTCCGTCTTGGCCTCGTTGCTGTAGGTGACGAAGCCGCGCTCGAACCAGTCGCTCGATCCGGCCACGGCCGTGCAGGCGGCGGCGATCAGGCCGCCGGTGCAGCTCTCGGCCGTGGCGATGCGCCAGCCGCGCCCGCGCAGGGCGGCGGCGAGGGCGTCAACGAGAGGGTTCAGATCGTCGGGGAAATTCATGTGAAAGCTCTCCTGCCAGCCGGGCTGGCTCACATCGTGAACCGCCGCCACAGCGCGATCACCAGCACCGTGCAGAAGGCGGCCACCACGTCGTCGATCAGGATGCCGAAGCCCTGGGCCCAGCCCGGCGGCCGCTGGTCGTGGCTCTTGAACAGCCCGTCGGCCCAGCCCACCGGCCCAGGCTTGGCCGCGTCGAAGAAGCGGAACAGCGCGAAGGCGACGAGCTGCCCGGTGAGGCCCATGGGCAGGGCCAGCCACAGCACGGCCCAAAAGGCGATGACCTCGTCCCACACGATGGCGCCCGGGTCGCCCGTGCGCAGGTGCTGCGCCGTCAGCGTGCAGGCCCACCAGCCCACGAAGAAACCGCCCAGCAGCAACCAGCCCCACTGCGCGCTGGTCAGCCATTGGTCCAGCACGAGAAAACTCAGCCACGCCCACAGCGTGCCCACCGTGCCCGGCGCCTTGGGCGAGAGCCCGCTGCCGAAGCCCAGCGCGATCCAGTGCGCCGGGTGGCCCACCATGAAGCGGAAAGTGGCCCGGCGCGGGGCGGAGGTGTTCATCGCGCGCGCCCTCGGCTCAAGCCGACAGGAAATGGTCGAAGGACGGGAAGTCGCCCCGCAAAGGCCGGCCCTCGCCATCCACCAGCCGCACGCCGGGTTCGCTCTGCAATTCGCCAATGCGCGCCACGCCCACGCCCAGGGCCTGCGCAGCGGCCAGAACCTCGCCGCGCCGCGCGGGCGGGGCGGCGAACAGCAGCTCGTAGTCGTCGCCGCCGGACAAGCCGCATTCCAGTTGCAGCGCACGCGGCTGCGACGCCAGCACGGGGCTGCGGGGCAGGGCGTCGGCGTCGATGCGCACGCCCACACCGGAGGCGCGCAGCACGTGGCCCAGGTCGCCCAAGAGGCCGTCGCTGAGGTCTATGGCGCTGTGCGCCAGGCCGCGCAGCGCCTGGCCCAGCGCCACGCGCGGCGTGGGCAGCTCCATGGCGCGGCGGGCGGCGTCGAAGTCGCGGCCTTCCAGCGACACCTGGCCGCGGAACACCTCCAGGGCCAGCCGCGCGTCGCCGATGCCGCCGCCCACCGGGTGGCTGACCCACAAGTCGTCGCCCGCGCGCGCGCCGCTGCGCAGCAGCGCCTGCCCCGCGGGCACCTCGCCGAAGACGGTGATGCAGATGTTCAGCGGCCCGGCCGTGGTGTCGCCGCCGACCAGCTCAATGCCGTGCTCGTCCGCCAGCGCGAGCAGCCCGCGCGCAAAACCTTCGAGAAAGGCCGGGTCCGCCTTGGGCAGCGACAGCGCCAGGGTGAAGGCCAGGGGCCGCGCGCCGCAGGCGCCCAGGTCGCTCAGGTTCACGGCCAGCGACTTGTGGCCCAGCCGCGCCGGATCGACGGTGGAGAGGAAGTGCCGCCCCTCCACCAGCATGTCGCTGGAAACGGCCAGCTGCATGCCCGGCGTGACCTGGAGCAGCGCGCAGTCGTCGCCCACCCCCAGCGCCGCGCGCCGCACCGGGCGCTTGAAGAACTTCGCGATCAGGTCGAACTCGCCGAGGGCCATGGGTCAGGAGCGGTTGAAGCGGAGAAAAAAAGAAAGGCGAAAGGCAAAAGGCGTGGCCATAGCGGCGGCTTCAGCCCTGGCCCTGCTCGCGCAGCAGGTTGGCCAGCTCGACGGCGGATTTCACGTTCATCTTCTCGAAGAGGCGGGCCCGATGGACTTCCACCGTGCGCACGCTGATGCCCAGCGCGTTGGCGATGAGCTTGTTGGGCTTGCCCTCGATGACGAGCTGCATCACGTCGCGCTCGCGCTCGGTCAGCTCGGCCAGCGCATGCGACTTCACCTGGGCCTCGCGGCGGCGGTTGATGGCCTCGGCCGACAGGGCCAGCGCCTGCTCCACGCGGTCCACCAGCGCGTTGTCGGAAAAGGGCTTCTCCACGAAGTCGAAGGCGCCGCGCTTGACCGCCGCCACCGCCGTGGGCACGTCGCCGTGGCCGGTGAGGAAGATCACGGGCAGCGCCGACGTGATGCCGCGCTCCACCAGGCGCTCGAAGAGCGTCAGGCCGCTGGCGCCGGGCATGCGCACGTCCAGCAGCAGGCAGGAGGGCGCGTCCGGCCAGCTCGCGCGCGAGGCGGGTGGCAGCCCGTCCAGCATCGCCTCGAAGGACTCGGCGCTGTTGAAGCCTTCGGAAAGCAGCCGCCGCGAGCGCAGCAGCCAGGCCAGCGCGTCGCGCACCACATCCTCGTCATCGACGAGGTACACCATGGGGAGACCGAGGGGAGGCAACATTTCGGAAGTATCGGCGATGGGATGGACGATCACGCCTTCGTGGGCGCGCCGCGCAGCGCGCGCGCCGCATCCGGCAGCGTGAAGCGGAACTCGGTGCCGCCGGGCCCTTCCGGCGGCGGATGGCTTTCGAACTCCAGCGCCCCGCCGTGCTGCTCGATCACGGTGCGGCACAGGCTCAAGCCAAGGCCCATGCCCTCGGTGCGCGTGGTGAAGAAGGGCGTGAACAGGCGCTGCGCCACCTCGGCCGGGATGCCGGGGCCGGCGTCCATCACCGAGAACGCCACGCGCCCCTCGGCCGACGGGTGCACGCGCAGCCGCAGCACGCGCTGCGCCAGCGGCGTGGCCGTTTCCATGGCCTGTATGCCGTTGCGCGTGAGGTTGAGCAGCACCTGCTCCAGCATGGTCCGGTCGCACAGCACGCGCGGAATCGGGTCCGGGTACTCCATCTCGATGCGCGTGCCGCTCTTGCGCGCCTGCAGCCGCACCAGGGGCAGCACGGCGTCCATGAGCTGGTCGGCGCGGATGCTCTCGCGCGCCTGCTCGCGCCGGCGCACGAAGTCGTGGACGCTCTTGATCACGCGCCCGGCCCGCTCGGCCTGCTCCGCGATGCGCGTCACCGCATGGCGCAGCATGTCGTAGGTCTGGTCGTCGGGCTGCTGCAGCAGGTTGAGCGAGCCGGTGGCGTAGCTGGCGATGGCCGCCAGCGGCTGGTTGAGCTCGTGGCTGAGCAGCGAGGCCATCTCGCCCACGGTGGCCAGCCGTGCCGAGGCCTGCAGCCGCTCCTGCTGCTGGCGCGAAAGCTCCTCCACCCGGCGCTGCGCGCTCATGTCCAGCACCGCGCTCATCCAGCCCGTGTGCCGGCCCGCGCCGTCCACCAGCGGCGTCTCGTAAATCATCACCGGGAAGCGCTCGCCGTCGCGGCGCATGAACACCGTCTCGAACCCTTCCTGGTGCGGGTTGGCCACGGGCTCGGCGCGCATGCGCACGGCCTGGCGCTCGGTGTACTCCTCAACGAATTCGGGCGGCCAGTACGGCGGCGGCGCGGTCTGCAGCAGCTCCTCGGCGCTGAAGCCCACCATGGAGCAGAAGGCGGCGTTGACGTAGGAGATGCGCCCGTCCAGCGTGCGCGCGCGCAAGCCGGTGCTCAGCGAATCCTCCATCGCCTTGCGGAAGGCCAGCGCCTCGGCCAGCGCGTGCTCGGCGTGCGCGCGGCGCCGCACGTCGCGCGCCAGCAGCAGCAGCAGCGCAAACAGCGCCACCGACAGGCCCAGCACCAGCGCCGTGGCGAGATTCGGTATGAGCCGCGGGCTGCCCTCGGCGCTGTCCACGCGCAACTGCAGCGCGCTGCCCGGCAGCTCCAGCAGGTGGCGCGCGTTGTAGACGCCCGCCCCCCGCGCCATGCCCGCGCGCGCCAGCCGCGTGCCGTCCACCTCCACGATGGAGAACTCGTGCCGGCGCAACCGCTCCTCGCCCGCCGCCGCCTCCAGCAGCGCGCCCAGGCCGAAGCTCACGACCACGAAGCCGTCGGCCACACCCTCGCGCTGCACGGGGATGCAGGCATCCACCACCTCCACGCCCAAGCCGCCGGGCTGCGGGACGAAGTAGCTGCGCGAAAAGGCCGGCGCGCTAGCCCGGCGCGCGGCGCCGCAGGCGGGCTCCAGCTCGGCGCTCATCTCCTGGCGGCCCAACTGCGTGAACAGCGGCGCGCTGAAGGGGGAGGCCAGGCTTCCGAGCAGCGCCATGTCCTCGCCGCGGCGCTCCACGCGCAGCACCTCGTGCTGCGTGCGCAGCAACTGCGTGGCGCCGGACTGCCACTGCGCCGGCGCGCCCGCGCTCCACAGCAGCGCCTGCAGCGCCTGCACGCTGCGCAGCACCGTGCGGCGCAGCTCGGCCGACACCTCCTCGGCCACGCGGTCCACCGCCTCCTGCTGCCGCGTGGCCTCGTGGCGCACCGTCAGCAACACCAGCAGCGTCTGCGCCACCAGCAGCAGCGCCACCAGCGCCCCCCACAACAGCGCGCGCCGCACCCGGCCGGAGAGGGCATCGCGAAGCAACAACAAGACGTTCATCGGGGCGCGAGTATCGGCCAGTGCAAGGCCTCTACACCAAGGCGCGGGGGAACGCTTTGACGAGGCTCCTACAATCACTGCCCCCCGCACAGCAAAGAACGTCCACCTCCATGTCCACTGCTGAAGACAAGAGCGCCGAGCTGCGTCGCGCCGCCCTCGAATATCACGAGTTCCCGGTCCCGGGCAAGGTGTCCATCGCGGCCACCAAGTCCATGGTCAACCAGCGCGACCTGGCGCTGGCGTATTCGCCGGGCGTGGCCGCCGCGTGCGAGGAAATCGTGGCCGACCCGGCCAACGCCTTCCGCTACACCTCGCGCGGCAACCTGGTGGCCGTGGTGACCAACGGCACCGCCGTGCTGGGCCTGGGCGACATCGGCCCGCTGGCGTCCAAGCCGGTCATGGAAGGCAAGGGCGTGCTGTTCAAGAAGTTCGCCGGCATCGACGTCTTCGACCTGGAGCTCAACGAGAAGAACGTCGACAAGCTCGTCGACATCATCGCCGCGCTGGAGCCCACCTTCGGCGGCGTGAACCTCGAAGACATCAAGGCGCCGGACTGCTTCTACATCGAGCGCAAGCTGCGCGAGCGCATGAACATCCCCGTGTTCCACGACGACCAGCATGGCACCGCCATCGTCGTGGGCGCGGCGCTGCTCAACGGCCTGAAGGTCGTGGGCAAGGACATCACCCAGGTCAAGCTCGTGGCCTCGGGCGCCGGCGCCGCCTCGCTGGCCTGCCTGAACCTGCTGCTCAAGCTGGGCATGCCGCGCGAGAACATCTGGGTCACGGACCTGGCCGGCGTCGTCTACCAGGGCCGCACCGAGCTGATGGACCCGGACAAGGCCGAGTTCGCGCAGGAAACCACCGCACGCACGCTCTCCGAAGTGATCGAGGGCGCCGACGTGTTCCTGGGCCTGTCGGCCGGCGGCGTGCTCAAGTCTGACATGGTGCGCCGCATGGCGACGAAACCGCTGATCTTCGCGCTGGCCAACCCCACGCCGGAGATCGCGCCCGAGGACGTCAAGAAGGTGCGCGACGACGCCGTAATGGCCACGGGCCGCACCGACTACCCGAACCAGGTCAACAACGTCCTGTGCTTCCCCTACATCTTCCGCGGCGCGCTGGACTCCGGCGCCACGACGATCACGGTGGAGATGGAGATCGCCGCGGTGCACGCCATCGCCGAGCTGGCCCAGGCCGAGCAAAGCGAGGTGGTGGCCGCCGCCTACGCCGGCGCCACGCTGAGCTTCGGCCCCGAGTACCTCATCCCCAAGCCGTTTGACCCGCGGCTGATGATCAAGATCGCCCCGGCCGTGGCCCAGGCGGCGGCCGACTCCGGCGTGGCCTCGCGTCCCATCCAGGACATGGACGCCTACCGCGAGAGGCTGCAGCACTTCGTCTACGCCTCCGGGACGACGATGAAGCCCATCTTCGCCGTGGCCAAGTCCGCCGAGCACCGCCGCGTGGCCTACGCCGAGGGCGAGGAAGAACGCGTGCTGCGCGCCGTGCAGATCGTGGTGGACGAGAACCTGGCGCGGCCCACGCTCATCGGCCGCCCCACCGTCATCGCCCAGCGCGTGGAGAAGTTCGGCCTGCGCCTGCAGGAGGGCCGCGACTACGACGTGGTCAATATCGAGCACGACGAGCGCTACAAGGACTTCTGGCAGACCTACCACCAGCTCATGGAGCGCCGCGGCGTCACGCAGCAGTTCGCCAAGATCGAGATGCGCCGCCGCCTCACGCTCATCGGCTCCATGCTGCTGCACAAGGGCTACGTGGACGGGCTGATCTGCGGCACCTGGGGCACCACGGCGCTGCACCTCACGCACATCGACGCGCTCATCGGCCGCCGCGAGGGCGTGGGCAACTACGCCTGCATGAACGCGCTCATCCTGCCGGGCAAGCAGGTGTTCCTGGTGGACACGCACGTCAACTACGACCCCACCGCCGAGCAGCTCGCCGAGATCACCATCCTGGCCGCCGAGGAGCTGCGCCGCTTCGGCATCGAGCCCAAGGCCGCGCTGCTGTCGCACTCCAACTTCGGCTCCAGCAACCAGCCCTCGGCCGTGAAGATGCGCGACGCCCTGGCCCTGGTGCGCGAGCAGGCCCCCTGGCTGGAAATCGACGGCGAGATGCACGGCGACACCGCGCTGGACGCCGCGCTGCGCGCCGAGCAGATGCCGCGCTCCAGCCTCAGCGGCGAGGCCAACCTGCTGGTGCTGCCCAACATCGACGCGGCCAACATCGCCTACAACCTGCTCAAGACGGCCGCGGGCGGCGGCATCGCCATCGGCCCCATCCTGTTGGGCGCCTCCAAGCCGGTGCACATCCTCACGCCCTCGGCCACGGTGCGCCGCATCGTCAACATGACGGCGCTGACCGTCGCCGACGCCAACGCCCCGCGCTGATCCGGCAGGCGCCGCCCGGCCCGTCGAGACCCATCCGGGATTATCCCGGGTGCCCGCCATTGGCGCCTTGGCGGCGGCCTTGGACCCCGCTGCACCAAAAAACCCCGTGACGGCAAGCCGCACGGGGTTTTTGCACTGCGCTGGTGCGACTTCTTCACGCAAGCCCCAGCTATGGCCTTGGGTCCTTGCCGCAATTTGAGGCAAAAACTTGAGTTGCCGGGGGGCTTTGGTTACCATCCGCGCTTTCGCAGAATTCAGGGTTATCCCGTGTTGAGGAGTGGTCTGCCGCGGTTGTGGCCGTCTTTGCGTAAGTGGGGACTCGCTGTTGCCGTTGGTGCCACGTTTTCAAGCGGCCTGGCATGGGGGCCGGCGTGGAGCCGGAACTTCAACGGTGCGGAAGCCGCTTTGCAGGAAGTGCCCATGTCGGCTTTGCCGGCGCAGGCACGCGCCACCGAGCGGCTCATTCGTGCCGGCGGTCCATTTCCCTACGAGAAGGATGGCAGCGTGTTTCGCAACCGCGAACGGCTGCTGCCCGCGCGCGAGCGCGGCCACTATCGGGAGTACACCGTCCCCACGCCCGGCAGCCGCGATCGCGGCGCGCGCCGCATCGTCTGCGGCGGCCAGCCGCCCACGCAACCTGATGCCTGTTACTACACGGCCGACCACTACGCGAGCTTCAGCCGCATCGTGTTCGACCGATGACCACCGCTTTGTGTGACTCCAGGAGGTAACGCGACCATGTTGTTGCAGACCGTCCGATCAAACATCGTTCAGTCGATACGTGCGTACCGCGTCGAGGATCTGATGCATGCCGCCCAGGGCGCCGGCCAGCATTTCCTCCACGCCAACCTCAGCAATGCCCAGTCCAAGCAGGAGGTGCTGGAAAGCATCGCCCAGTCCTTCCTGTTCCCAGCGCATTTCGGCAAGAACCTGGATGCGCTGTACGACTGCATGACCGACCTGGTCCACAAGTCCGGCGTGCAGCCGGGCTTCGTGGTGGTGCTGGAACAGCTGCCGGACAACCCGCGCTTTGACCGCGAGGCGCGCGAGCAACTGCTCGACGTCTTCCGCGACGCGGCCGACTTCTGGGCCGAGCGCAAAGTGCCCTTCAGGTGCTTCTATTCTTTTCAGTAGCCCGCTCCCAGGAAAACGGGTCATGGGAGCGGGCGACGGAAGTGGCCCCGGCGGAAAAGCCGAAGGCACTGACGAAGGCCCAGCAACAGGCGAATTTCGGCACCAACATGCCGCTCATGTGCAGCGCATTCGACACCGCCATGTGGCGAAGCGCCGCCTGAAGCCTGCAACGCTCAGACGACAGTCACCAACGCAAACGAAAGGCGACCCTCGGGTCGCCTTTTTTCATGGCCGCGCGAAACCGGGCCTCAGCCCGCTGCGGTCGCCGACACCTTGGCCGCCAGCGCCACGAACTCGTCCACCGGCACTTCCTCGGCACGGCGCTGCACGTCGAAGTCGCCGCCGAAGCCCTTTTGCTCCAGCCAGCGGCCCAGCGTGTGGCGCAGCAGCTTGCGCCGCTGCGAGAAGGCCACGGCCACGAGCTCCTCCAGCAGCTTCACGTCCAGCGCCACCGGTGTGGGCCAGGGCAGCATGCGCACGATGGAGGAGTCCACCCGCGGCGGCGGGTCGAACGCCTCCGGCGGCACGTCGAACAGCGACTCCACCTGGTAGCGCCACTGCAGCATCACCGACAGCCGCCCGTAGTCCTTGCTGCCCGGCGCGGCGGCCATGCGGTCCACCACTTCCTTCTGCAGCATGAAGTGCTGGTCGCGCACCACGTCGGCCACGGGCAGCAGGTGAAACAGGATGGGGCTGGAGATGTTGTAGGGCAGGTTGCCCACCACGCGCAGCGGCCCCTGCGCGGCGCGCTCGGCGGCCAAGGCGCGGAAGTCCACGCGCAGCACGTCGGACTCCACCACCGTCAGCTCCGCGCGCTTGCGCAGCCGCGCGGCCAAGTCGCGGTCCAGCTCCACCACGGTGAGCGCACCCGCGCGCGCCACCAGCGGGTCCGTCATGGCGCCCAGGCCCGGGCCGATTTCCACCAGCGGCTCGCCCGGGCGCGGGTCTATGGCGCGGACGATGGCGTCGATGACGCCCATGTCCGAGAGGAAATGCTGGCCGAAGCGCTTGCGCGCGATGTGCTGTCCCATGCTCAGCGCGGCCCTTCACGCATCTCGACGTAGGCGCGCGAGCGCAGCTCGCGCACCCAGTCCACGTAGGCCTGCTCGAAGCGCTGCTCGCGCAGCGAGTCGCGGGCGAGCTCGCGCAGTTGCTTGGGCTCCAGCGCCACCTCGCGGCGCTGCATGACCTGGATGAGGTGCACGCCAAAGCGCGAGACCACGGGCTCGGACAGCGCGCCCATGGGCTGCAGCCCGTTCATGGCCTGCTCGAACTCGGGGACGAAGGCGCCCGGCGAGGTCCAGCCCAGGTCGCCGCCCTGCGCGGCGCTGCCGTCCTGCGATTGGGCGCGCGCCACGTCCTCGAAGCGCGCCTTGCCGCTTTCGATCTGGCGCTTGTAGTCCTCCAGCCGTTTCTTGGCCGTCTCCAGCGACAACTGCGGCGAGGGGCGCAGCAGGATGTGGCGGGCATGCGTCTGCGTCACGCGCATGCCGGCGTCCTCGCGCTTGTCCACCAGCTTGAGCACGTGGAAGCCCGCGCCGCTGCGCAGCACGGTGGGCGCCACCTGCCCGGGCTTGAGCTTGCCCACCTGGTCCACGAACACGTCGGGCAGCCGCGCCGCGGGGCGCAGGCCGATCTCGCCACCGCGCTCGCGGTTGGCGTCCTGCGACACCTCGCGCGCCACGGCGGCGAAGTCCTCGCCGCCGCGCACGCGCTGCAGCGCCTTCTCGGCCACCGCGCGCAGCCGCTCCACCTCGGCCGCCGGCGCGCCGTCCGGCACGGGTACCAGGATTTGCGCCACGTTGTATTCGGCCTGGCCGCCGGACTCCTGGCGCTGGCGCTCCAGGAAGGCTTCGATGTCGGCGTCGCTGATCTTGATGCGCTGCTGCAGCTCGCGCTCGCGCACCCGCTCGATCATGATCTGGTCGCGCATGTTGGCCCGGAAGCGCTGCATGTCCACGCCGTCCTGGCGCAGCCGCTCGCGCAACTGCGCCGGCGTGAGCTGGTTCTGCGCGGCCACGCTGTTCACGGCACGGTCGATTTCGGCCTCGTCCACGCGCGCGCCGGTGTCGCGGGCATAACTCAGGATCACGCGCTCGTCGATGAGCGCATCCAGCACCTGCTGGCGCAACTGGTTCTCGGGCGGCAGGCTCTGGCCGGCGCGCGCGGCGTCGGCGCGCACGCGCGCCACGCGCTGCTCCAGCTCCACCGCCGTCACCAGCTCCTGGTTGACGACGGCGACGATGAAGTCCGCGGTGCGCGGCACGTTGGCAGCGCTTTGCTGCGCCTTGGCGGCCGGGGCGTTGGCTGATTGGGCCGGCGCCTGCAGCGCACACGCCGCCAACACACAGCCGAGCACGAGGGTCTTGGGCTTGAAAGACACGGGATCACTCACGGATGGCTTGAGGGGCTGGCAACAGCGGCGCCGGACCCTGGGGAGGAAGATGCGGCAGCGGGCCGCGGCACGGCGATTCACTCATAGGAGGCGGGCGGCGGCGTCGCGCCGGAGGGGTCGTCTCGCAGCATCAGGTAGCCCGGCACGGTGGTCCTGAGCAATTGCAGCGGGTTGGTGCCCAGCCGCGACAGGCCCACCAGCTCCAGTTGCAGCATCAGCCGCGTGGTGGCTTGGGCCGTGCCGGTGGAAATGCGCTCGCCTATGGCGCGGAAAATCCAGCAGCCCGCGTCGTATTCGAAGCCGCCGATGCCGTCCACCAGGCGGCTTTCCTTCTTGCTGTAGAGCGTGCGGCCCACGGCATAGAGCGTGCCGCCGCCGCCGCAGCCGCCGCTGCTGTCGCGCTTGATGAGCGAGCCGGGCACGGTGCCGTACACCGGCCACTGCCAGCCCACCTCGATCTGATCGCTAGAGTCGCGCGTGTAGCGGTAGCGCAGGGCCAGCGTGCGGTAGGGGCCGGGCGAGTAGCGGGCGCCGGCCGTCCAGCTCGACACCTGCCCCGTCTGATGCTTGTATTGCAGCGTGCCGTCGGCGTTCCAGTGCTGCGTGATCGTCGACGCACCCTGCAGCAGCAGGTCCGACAGCCGCTGCGTGATGGGCACGCCGTCGGCCGTGATGCGCTGGTCGCTCAGCAGCACCCGCTGCGCAACGCTGAAGCGGCCAACCTCGTTGCCGCCGGCCGCATCCAAAAAGCGCGAGGTCACGCCAGCGGTGATCTGGTTGGCGTCCGAGACCCGGTCCACGCCCGTGAACGTGTTCTCGGCGTACAGCGAGGTGATGTTGAAGTCCTTGACCGAGCTGTCGAACAGCGGCGTGCTCTGCGCGTGGTAGGGCGTGCGCACGTACAGCAGCCGCGGCTCCAGCGTCTGGCGCAGATTGGAGCCGAACAGGCTGAAGGGGCGCTCGAACACCAGGCCCGTGTCCACGCTGAGGGTCGGGATCAGGCGCGAGGTGCTGGTACGCCCGTCGCTGAGCGCCTGGTCGAAGCTGTAGCTCGCGGCGTTGAACGACGCCTTGGGCGTGAGCCAGCCCCAGCTCGTGGTCCAGGGCCGGCTCAGCGAGCCCAGCGCGTGCACGCGCGTCGCCTCTATGGTGGTCGGATCGGCGGAAGGCGCGCGGCTGAAGCGGTTGATCTCGGTCTGAAGCTCCATGCGCAGACCACCGCCCAGGGGCGCGCCGCCCTGCAGGCCGATCTGCGGCAGCCGCTCGTAGGGCGGCGTGATGCGCGCAGCCGGATCGGTGTCCTGCAGCACCTGCCAGCTCAGCACGCGGGCGTAGCTGCGCCACTGGCCGCCGGCCAGGCCCAGGTCGCCCAGGCCGCGGTCCACCTGCGCCTCCGCCCCCAGCAGCCGCGGCGTGAGGTAGGGGTTGGTGCGCGCGTTCATCAGCGCGCTGGTGCCGCGGGTGAAGTCTTTCCAGTAGTTGTCGTCCGACACGCGCACGCCCGCGGTGCGGTAGCCCATGTCGTAGGCCGTGCCGCTGTGCTCGAAGCCGAAGGCGTAGCGCGTCTCGCCGGCCACACGGTCGTTGGGCAGCAGGTTCAGGTTGAGCCGGCCCTGGTAGGTGGGCTCCAGGTAGCGGTACTCGCTGTTGAGGCCGGGGCCGCGGCGCGCGGACAGCGTGGGCGTGAGCGTGGCGTCGCGGTTGGGCGCGATGTTCCAGTAGTAGGGCACGGCCACGTCCAGGCCGTTGCGGTTGTCGATGTTGATGAAGGGCGGCAGCCAGCCGGACTTGCGCTCGTCCGACAGCGGAAAGCTCAGCCGCGGCGCGGCCAGGATGGGCACGCCCATGAAGCGCAGCACGCCGCCGCGGGCGATGCCTTCGTTGGCGTCCATGTCCAGGTCCACCCGCTCGGCCGTCAGCAGCCAGGCCGGCGCGCCTTCGCCGTCGAGGCCGCAGCTCGTGTAGTTGCCCTCGATGATGCGGGCGCGGTTGGGACCCAGGAAATCCACCCGCTCGGCCGTGCCGCCGCCCTTGGTCACGGCGATGAAGTATTCGGGCTCCAGCACGTAGCCCTGGCTGGTGTCGAGCTTGTATTCCAGCTCGGTGCCCTTGGCGCGGTTGCCCTGCTGCGACATGCGCACGTTGCCCTCGGCCTTGAGCACCTGCGTGTCCTGGCGAAAGCGGACGCGGTCGGCCTGCACGCGCACGTCGCCGCGGCGCACGTCCACCTCGCCCTCGGCCTCCACGTCCACATCCGGACGCCCGCCTATGCGGTCGGCCTGCACGTCCACGGGCAAGTTGGCATCGGCACCGGCCTGCTGGCGCGCGGGCGCGGAAGCGGGCGCCGGGACCGGCACCGCCGGCGCGGCGGGCAGGGCGGGCGGCGGGGTGAAGTCGTCCATGGCCCCGACCTGGGCCGCGGCGCCCAGCGGCAGGCCGGCCGCCAGGGCCAGGGCCAGCAGCCGCTCGGCACGCGGACGCGGCAACCGCGGGGGCAAGGCGACAGGACGGACGTGGGTGGGCAGGCGCAAGGCGGCGACGGGCGGTTGCAGGCCGGGGCGGCGGCCGGGCCGGCGCGCGCGAAGTTGGGCGCCGGGAGCGGTTCGTAAAATCGCGCCGATTATCCATGAGGGTCAGCCCACCCCCGCGCGCGCCGCCGCGCCCAAGCCCGGGGCGTGTCGCCCCCGGCCCTGACCTTGACCGCCATCCCGCCCAACGCCCTGCGCCCATGAGCACCACCACCACCTGGACCGACCCTGCCCGCGAGCAGGCCTTCAACGCCTGGCTCGCGCCGCTGGCGGCACGACACGGCCTGCGCCTGGAGTCGCTGCGCCCGGCCTCGGCCGACGCGAGCTTTCGCCGCTACTTCCGCATAGACGCCCAGGACGCCGGCGGCGCCTCGCGCATCGTCATGGACGCGCCCCCGCCGCAGGAGGACGTGCGCCCCTTCGTCCACGTCGCCGGCCTCATCGCCGCGGCCGGCCTGCACGGCCCCGAGCTGCTGGCCGTGGACGAGGCCCACGGCTTCCTGCTGCTGTCCGACCTGGGCCAGCAGCTCTACCTGGACGCGCTGCGCCAGGCCGACGCGGCGCAGGCCGACGTGCTCATGCGCCAGGCCATCGCCGCGCTGGTGCAGTGGCAGGCGCGGGTGGACGCCTCCACGCTGCCCCTGTACGACGGCGCGATGCTGCAGCGCGAGCTGGCGCTGTTCCCCGAGTGGTGCGTGCAGCGCGAGTTCGGCATCACCTGGACCGACACGCAGCAGGAGCAGTGGGCGCGCGTGGCCGCGCTGCTGACGGCCAGCGCCCTGGCGCAGCCGCGCGTGGCCGTGCACCGCGACTGGATGCCGCGCAACCTCATGGTGGGCGAGGGCGGCCCGCGCATCCTGGACTTCCAGGACGCCGTGCGCGGCCCGGTGAGCTACGACATCGCCTCGCTGCTGCGCGACGCCTTCGTCTCCTGGGACGAGGAGCGCGAGATCGATTGGGCCGTGCGCTACTGGCAGGCCGCCCGCGAAGCCGGCGTGCCGCTGGACGGTGGCCTGCAGGACGACTTCGGCGAGTTCTGGCGCGCCATGGAATACATGGGCCTGCAGCGCCATTTGAAAGTGCTGGGCATCTTCTGCCGCCTGAAGCACCGCGACGGCAAGCCCGGCTACGCCGCCGACCTGCCGCGCTTCTTCACCTACGCCACCAAGGTGGCCATGCGCTACCGCCAGCTCCAGCCGCTGCTGCCGCTGCTGGAGCCGCTGTCGGGCACCTTCGTGGAGCAGGGCTACACGTTCTGAAGCGGCGCCGCCCATTGCAGGCGGCGCCTCGGGGTGGCGCTTACTTCCTGCGCGCCGCCACGGCCGCCTCGGCCTTGGCCACCAGGGCTTCGCCGACCGTCTTCTTCCACTTCTCGTAGACCGGGTGCGTGGCCTTGACGAAGGCTTCGCGCTCGGCCGCCGAGAGCTTCACCACGCTCACGCCGTTGGCGGCGATGTCCTTGAGCACGGCGGGATCGGCCTCGGCCAGGCCCTTGCGGGCGACGTCGATCTGCTGCTTGCCGGCGTCCACGGCGGCCTGGCGGACGATGTCGCGGTCGGCCGGCGTCCAGCTCTCCCACACGTCGCGGTTGACCACGAAGATCAGCGGATCGGCCACGTAGCCCCACAGCGTCAGGTGCTTCTGCGCCACGGTGTGCAGCTTGGCGGCGCTGAAGATGGACAGCGGGTTCTCCTGCCCGTCCACCGCGCCGCTGGCCAGCGCCGGCTGCGCGTCGGACCAGCTCATCTGCGTCGGGTTGGCGCCCAGCGCGGTGAAGGTGTCGATGAACAGCGGCGAGCCCACCACGCGCAGCTTCAGGCCCTTGAGGTCTTCGGGCTTGCGGATGTCGCGCTTGGAGTTGCTCAGCTCGCGGAAGCCGTTCTCGCCCCAGGCCAGCGGTACGACGCCGCCCTTTTCCAGCGCCTTGAAGATGTCCTTGCCCGGCTCGCCCTGGGTGATGGCGTCGATGGCGGCGTAGTCCGGCATCAGGAAGGGCAGCGAGAAGAGGTTGAGCTCCTTGACCTGCGGCGACCAGTTGATGGTGGAGCCTATGGCCATGTCGATCACGCCCTGGCGGATGGCGGTGAGCTCGCGCGTCTGGTCGCCCTGCACCAGCGACACGCCGGGGTAGAGCTTGATGTTGATGCGCCCGCTGGTGCGCTGCTTGACCAGGTCGGCCCAGATCTCGCCGCCCTTGCCCCACGGGAAGGCCGGGCCCAGCACCAGCGACATCTTGTATTCAGGCTTGTAGTTGGCAGGCACTTGGGCCTGCGCGGCGGTGCCCAGCGACAGGGCGGCGGCCAGCGCCGTGGCGGCAGCGGCGAACAGGTTGCGGCGTTTCATCTTTTGTCTCCAGGAATGGACTTGGGGGAAGGAGGGAACGGGAAGGATGAGCGGACTTGCTCAGTAGCCCAGCCGCTGCGGCAGCCACAGCGCCAGGGGCGGGAACACGATGACCAGCAGCATGGCCAGGCCCATGGCCAGCAGCAGCCAGAGGACCCAGGGAATCGTGGACTCCATGCGCACGCCCGCGATGCGGCAGGACACCATGAGGTTCACGGCCATGGGCGGCGTGAACTGGCCCAGCGCGACCTTGAGCGTGAGGATCACGCCGAACCACACCAGGTCCCAGTGGTAGGTCTGGGCGATGGGCAGCAGCAGCGGGACGAAGATCAGGAAGATGGAAATCCCGTCCAGGAACATGCCCGCGATGATCATGGCCAGGATGAGCAGGGCCAGCACGCCGTACTCGCCCAGGCCGGAGTGCACGATGGCCTGCGTGACCGGATCGATGATGGAGAGGGTGGACAGGGCGTAGGCGAACACGCCGGCCAGGGCCACCACCATCATGATCACCGCCGAGATCTCGGCGCCCTCGCGCAGGATGGGGAACAGGTCGCGCACGGTGATGGTCTTGTGCACCGCCATGCCCACGAACAGGCCGTAGAACACGGCCACCACCGCGGCTTCAGTCGGCGTGAACCAGCCCGCGCGCATGCCGCCCAGGATGACGAAGGGCGCCGCCAGCCCCCAGGACGCCTCTTTCAGCGCCGGCCAGAACGCCGGCCGCGGCAGCCTGGCTTCCGCCGCGCCCATGCCGTGGCGCCGCGCCAGCCACACGGCCGGCACGATCAGCGCGATGCCCGCCAGCACGCCCGGCACCATGCCGGCGGCGAAGAGGGCCGGCACCGAGGCACCGGGCACCATCACCGAGTAGACGATGAAGGCCACCGAGGGCGGGATGAGGATGTCGGTGGCCGCCGCCGCGCCCACCACGCTGGCCGAGTAGGCCGGCGGGTAGCCGGCGCGGCTCATGGCCGCGATCATCACGCTGCCCACGGCCGCGGCGTTGGCGGGGCCTGAGCCGGAGATGCCGCCCAGGAACATGGCCACCACGATGGCCACCAGCGGCAGCATGCCGGGGCCGCGGCCCACGATGGCGATGGCGAAGTTCACCAGCCGCTGCGCGACGCCGGAGCGGTCGAAGATGGAGCCGACCAGGACAAACATCGGAATGGCCAGCAGCGGGTACTTGGCCAGGCCGGCGTAGAAGTTCTGCGGGACGGCCAGCAGTCCGAAGAGCTGCGTGGTGGTGTTGGCCAGCGCGATGGCCAGCCCGCCCCCGATGGACAGCGCCACGCCGATGGGCACGCCCAGCAGCATGAGGACGATGAAAACGGCAAACAGCAGCGCGGCGATCATTGGGCACCGCCCTTCTTGCGGGCGTTGCGCAGGAACAGGCCGAAGGCCCGCGCCGCGATGGCGAAGGACAGCACCGGCAGCCAGATGGAGTACCACCACTTGGGCAGGCCGATGCCGGGCGTCGTTTCCTCGAAGCGGTACTCGTCCCACACCAGGCGGATGCTCAGGCCCGCCAGCACCAGGAAGAAGGCGGCGGAGCACAGCGCGCCGAAGCGCGCCATGCGGCGGCGGCGCTCGGGGCTGCCGCTTTCGCTGAAGTACTCGATCTTGATGTGCCGGTCGCGCGCCATGGCGGCGCAGCCGCCGGCCAGCGTGGTGACGATGAGCAGGAAGACGGAGATCTCCTCGGTCCACGCCAGCGACTGGTCGGTGAGGTAGCGCACCACGACGTTGGCGAAGGTGATCAGGCACAGCGCGCCCATGGAGAGCACGGCCAGCCAGTCCTCCAGCGCGAGCGGCACCTTGACGGGCGCCATCTCGGGTTCCTGGTCTATGAGCGTGGCGGCAGGCAGCGGCGGCTCGTGCGGCGGCGCTGCGGAATCGGCGGGCTTCATGGTCACGGCAGGCCCGGCGGTGGCGGCCGGGCGGGTTCAGGCAAAGACGGCGATTGTTACCGCTTGCCTGGGCGTGACGGTTGCGGGCCTTGCTTAGGGCGCTATGGACCGCCCGCAGTGCTCATTCCAGGCGGCCTGCTTCAGGCGCAGGCCGCCCAAGGGCGTTCACGGCATCGCCGCCACCACCTGTGCCACCGCCGCCGTCAGCCGGCGTGCGTAGTCCAAGTGCAGGAACTCGTTGGGCCCGTGCGCGTTGCTCTTGGGGCCGAGCACGCCGCAGACCATCATCTGCGCCTTGGGGAAGCCCTCTTGCAGCATGCCCATGAAGGGGATCGTTCCGCCCTGGCCGATGTAGCCGCAAGGCTCGCCGTAGTGGGCGGTGGAGGCGGCATCCAGCGCCGTGGCCAGCCAGGGCTGCAGCGAGGGCGCGTTCCAGCCGTTGGCGCCCAGCGCGCCGGCGCGGCCGTCGGCATGGAAGGTGACCTTGGCGTTGTAGGGCGCGTTGTCCTCCAGCAGTTGCTGCAGCTTCAGCGCGGCGCTGTTGCCGTCCAGCGTGGGCGGCAGGCGCAGCGAGAGCTTGAAGGCCGTGTAGGGGCGCAGCACGTTGCCCGCTTGCGACAGCTCCGGGAAGCCGTCCACGCCCGTGACGGAGAGCGTGGGCCGCCAGGTGCGGTTGAGCAGGGCCTCGACCGGGTCGGTAGTGACGGGCAGCGCGGGCGCGCCGTCGTTGCCGCAGGCCCAGGGGTAGCGCTTCCAGACCTCGTCGCCCAGCGCGGCGGCCGTGGCCTGGGCCTGGGCGATGCGCTCCTGCGGAATCTCGACGTGGAAATCCGGCGGCAGCAGGGCGCCGGTGCGGGCGTCTTCCAGGCGGTCCAGCACCTGGCGCAGGATGCGGAAGCTCGACGGCACCAGCCCGCTGGCGTCGCCCGAGTGCACGCCCTCGGTGAGGATCTGCACTTTCAGCACGCCGCTGACCATGCCGCGCAGCGACGTGGTGAGCCAGAGCTGGTCGTAGTTGCCCGCGCCGGAATCCAGGCAGACGACCAGCCCAACGTCGCCCAGGCGAGCGCCGAGGGCCGAGACGTAGGCGGGCAGGTCGAAGGAGCCGCTTTCCTCGCAGGTCTCGATCAGGCCCACGCAGCGCGGGTGCGGCGTGCCCTGGGCCTTCAAGGCTTCGATGGCCGACACGGCGGCGTAGATGGCGTAGCCGTCGTCGGCGCCGCCGCGGCCGTAGAGCAGGCCGTTTTCCACCTTGGGCGTCCAGGGGCCGAGGTCCGGGCGCCAGCCGGTGAATTCGGGCTGCTTGTCGAGGTGGCCGTAGAAGAGGACGGTCTGGCCGGAGCCGCCGGAAGTGGTCGCCTCCACCTCGAAGAAGATGACCGGGGTGCGGTCCGGCAGGCGGATGACTTCGAGCTTGAGCCCCGGCACGCGGCGGGACTCGACCCAGCGCGCGGCGTCTTCCAGCACGCGGTCGATGTAGCCGTGGGCGGCCCAGTCCTTGTCGAACATGGGGCTCTTGGCCGGCACCCGGATGTAGTCCACCAGGGCGGGCTCGATGCGCTGCTTCCAGGCCTCGTCGGCGAAGGCGCGCAGGGCTTGGGGGTCGGGGTGAAAACGTTCGGGGGCGTTCATGGCGGGCTCCGGCAAGGAATCGATCGATTCTAGGAGCCGCCTTTTTCACTCCTGGCAAAGGCGGGATGGACCCGCCCAACGGTTCAGCCCGTCGTCAGCCCCGCTCCAGCCTGAACACCGCCGTGCTCGCCATGAGATTCGGCCACGCATCCACCTTGCGGCCGTTGTGCAGCCCAAACGACTGCAGCACACGCAGCCCGCACTGGCCGGCCAGCACTTCGAAGTCGGCGAAGGTGCCCACGCGGATGTTGGGCGTGTCGTACCACTGGTAGGGCAGTGTCTTGGTCACGGGCATGCGCCCGCGCAGCACGGAGAAACGGTTGGGCCAGTGCGCGAAGTTCGGGAAGCTCACGATGGCGCTTCGGCCCACGCGCGCCGTCTCGCGCAGCAGCTCCGCCGTGTTGCGCAGGTGCTGCAGGGTGTCGAGCTGCAGCACCACGTCGAAGCTGCCGTCCTTGAAGAGTCCCAAGCCCTCGTCCAGGTTGCGCTGGATGACGTTCACGCCGCGCTTGACGCATTCCAGCACCTTGGCGTCGTCGATCTCCACGCCGTAGCCCGTGCAGCCGCGCTCCTTGCGCAGCAGCTCCAGCAGCGCGCCGTTGCCGCAGCCCAGGTCCAGCACGCGGCTGCCCTTAGGCACCATTTGGGCGATGAGGCTCATGGCCTGGCGGTCGCTCATGCGCCCTCCCGTTGCGTCGCCACGGCCGGCACGGCGGCCGCGCCGCCCAGGCTCTGCACTTCCTCCGCCACGCGCTCGAAATAGGCGCGTACCACGCCGTGGTAGCGCGGGTCCTCCAGCAGGAAGGCGTCGTGGCCGTGCGGGGCGTCGATCTCGGCGTAGGCCACGTCGTGGCCGTTGTCCAGCAGCGCTTGCACGATCTCGCGCGAGCGCTGCGGCGAGAAGCGCCAGTCGGTGGTGAAGCTCACCACCAGGAATTTCGCGGTCGCCTTGGCCAGTGCCGCCGACAAGTCGCCGCCGTGCTCGCGCGCGGGGTCGAAGTAGTCCAGCGCGCGGGTGATCAGCAGGTAGGTGTTCGCGTCGAAGTACTCGCTGAACTTGTCGCCCTGGTAGCGCAGGTAGCTCTCGATCTGGAACTCGATCTGCTGCGTGCTGTAGGCCAGCTCCGCGGCGCGCAGGGCGCGGCCGAACTTGGCCTCCATGGAGTCGTCGGACAAGTAGGTGATGTGGCCGATCATCCGCGCCACCCGCAGGCCGCGCTGCGGCACCACGCCGTGGGCGTAGAAGTGGCCGCCGTGGAACTCGGGGTCGGTGCAGATGGCGCGGCGCGCCACCTCGTTGAAGGCGATGTTCTGCGCCGACAGGTTGGGGGCACTGGCGATCACCAGCGCATGGCGCAGGCGCTGCGGGTGCTGGATGGTCCAGGACAGGGCCTGCATGCCGCCCAAGCTGCCGCCGATGACGGCCGCGAGCTGCTCTATGCCCAGCGCGTCCAGCAGCCGGGCCTGGGCGTTGACCCAGTCCTCCACCGTCACCACCGGGAAATCCGCGCCCCAGGGCTGGCCGGTGGCGGCGTTGACGTCCTTGGGGCCCGTGGAGCCGAAGCAGGAGCCGGGGTTGTTGACGCCTATGACGAAGAAGCGGTCCGTGTCCAGCGGCTTGCCGGGGCCGACCAGGTTGTCCCACCAGCCCTCGCTCTTTTCCTTGCCGGCGTAGGTGCCCGCGACGTGGTGGCTGGCGTTGAGCGCGTGGCACACCAGCACGGCATTGCTGCGCTCGGCGTTGAGCGTGCCGTAGGTCTCGTAGGCCAGCGTGTAGTCAGTGAGCTGCGCGCCGCTCTTGAGCGGCAGCGGCAACGCGAAGTGCATGCGCTGCGGTGTGACATGCCCGATAGAACCCATGGATGAAACCCGTCCCTCCAGAAGCAAAAAACCCGGCGCCGCTCAAGCGGACACCGGGTGTGGGCGTCCCTCTTTAGCTGTATTTGTTGAGCGCCCGCAATCCGGAACAAATCGGCGCTGAAGGAATAAGTATAGGCGAGCCGCAAAGCCCGCCCGGGCCGCGGCGCCTGGCCCGGCGCTGCGACAAATCAACCGATCAGGTCTTGGGCACCGCGGTGGCGATGAAGCTCGCGCGCGCCTCCAGCTTGTCCGACAGGCGGGCCAGGTTGGGATGGTCGCCGCGCCAGTCGATGTGCGGGAAGCGGAAGGACAAATAGCCCACCGCGCAGCCCACGGCGATGTCGGCCAGCGAGAAGTGGTTGTTGACGCACCAGGCGCCGTCGCCCAGCGCCTGCGACATGGCCTTGAGCGCGGTCTGCACGCGCAGCATCTGCCGGTCCACCCAGGCGGGGCTGCGTTGCGCGTCGCTGCGGCCGGCCCAGGTCAGCTCCAGGCGGGCCAGGACGGCGGCGTCCAGCACGCCGTCGGCCATCGCCTCCAGCGTGCGCACCTCGGCGCGTTCGCGACCGCTGGCGGGAATGAGCCGGCCCACGGGCGAGAGCGTGTCCACGTACTCGACGATCACGCGCGAGTCGAACACCGACTCGCCCGCCTCCGTGATCAGGCAAGGCACCTTGCCCAACGGGTTGGAGGCCAGGATCGCGTCGCTCCCCCAGACGTCTTCCTGGACGAATTGATAGTCCAGCTTTTTTTCCGCCATCACGATGCGCACCTTGCGCACGTAGGGGCTGGTGAGCGATCCGATGAGCTTCATGCCTGAAAGAATTCCCTAACGCGCCGATTTTAAGTAATGCCGGGGTCCAACCCAGACGGTGGGGGGACCGTCCTACTTCGGTCGCCCGCCTCCAGCGTGAAATCCACCTCGCGCGGCCGGCCCGGCAGGTCCAGCTCCACCGCCTGGCGCGGCGCGCGCGCCAGCACCCGGCCGCCGCGCACCACCAGCAGCCGCGGCGCGCGCAGCCGCACCGCCTCTTCCGTGGAGCGTGACTGCAGCAGCACGAAGTCGCCGCGGCAGCCGGGCTGAAGCCCGTAGCCCTCCAGGCCCAGGATGCGCGCATTGTTCACCGTCACGGCGTCGAAGCAGGCGCGCTGCCCCGCCACCGAGCCCATCTGCGCCACGTGCAGCCCCATGGCCGCCACCTCCAGCATGTCGGCCGAGCCCAGCGGATACCACGGGTCCATCACGCAGTCGTGCCCAAAGCCCACGTTCACGCCCGCGGCCATGAGCTCCGGCACGCGCGTCATGCCGCGGCGCTTGGGGTAGGTGTCGTGGCGGCCCTGCAACATGATGTTGATCAGCGGGTTGGCCACGGCATTGAGCTGCGCCTCGGCCATGAGCGGCAGCAGCTTGGAGACGTAGTAGTTGTCCATGGAGTGCATGGACGTGAGGTGCGAGCCCGTCACGCGCCCGTGCAGCCCCAGGCGGTGGGTGTGGAAGGCCAGCGCCTCCACGTGGCGCGAGAGCGGATCGTCGCTCTCGTCGCAGTGCATGTCCACGCGCAGGCCGCGCTCGGCCGCCAGCTCGCACAGCAGCCGCACGCTCTCGGCGCCGTCGGCTGTTGTGCGCTCGAAGTGCGGAATGCCGCCCACCACCTCCACGCCCAGGTCCAGCGCGCGCTTGAGGTTTTCGAAAGCTCCCGGGCTGCGCAGCACGCCGTCCTGTGGGAAGGCCACGAGCTGCAGCTCCAGGTAGGGCGCCACCTGCTTTTTCACGTGCAGCAGCGCCTCCACGGTGAGCAGCCGCGGGTCGCTCACGTCCACGTGCGAGCGGATCGCGAGCAGCCCGCGCGCCACGGCCCAATCGCAGTAGCGCAGGGCGCGCTCGACGAGGGCCTCCTGCGTCAGCAGCGGTTTCAATTCGCCCCAGAGCGAGATGCCTTCCAGCAGCGTGCCGCTGACGTTCACCCGCGGCTGGCCGTGGCTGAGCGTGGAGTCCATGTGGAAGTGCGCGTCCACGAAGGGCGGGCTCAGCAGCCAGCCGCCGCCGTCCAGCACCGGCGTGCCTTGCGGCGCCGGCAGGGCGGGGCCCACGGCGGCGATGCGCCCTTCGCGCACCAGCACGTCCACGCCCGCGCGAGCGTCAGGCAGGCGCACGTCGCGCAGCAGCAGATCGGAGCCTCCCGTCATCGCCTGTGCCGCCATCACTTGGTGCCGAACAGCCGGTCGCCCGCGTCGCCCAGGCCCGGCAGGATGTAGCCGTGCTCGTTGAGCTGGCGGTCGATGGCGGCGGTGTAGACGGGCACGTCCGGGTGCTGGGCGTGGAAGTTCTGCAGCCCCTCCGGCGCGGCCAGCAGGCTCACGAAGCGTATGGAGCGCGGCTTCACCTCCTTGAGCCGCTCCACGGCGGCGGCGGCGGAGTTGCCGGTGGCCAGCATGGGGTCGAGCACGATGGCGTCGCGCTCCTCCATGTGGTCCGGCATCTTGAAGTAGTACTCCACGGCCACCAGCGTGCGCGGGTCGCGGTACAGGCCCACGTGGCCCACGCGGGCGCCGGGGATGATCTCCAGCATCCCGTCCAGGAAGCCGCCGCCGGCGCGCATGACGGAGACGAAGACGATCTTCTTGCCATCGATCACCGGCGAGCGCATGGGCTCCATGGGCGTTTCGATGTCTATGAGCTGCGTGGGCATGTCGCGCGTGACCTCGTAGGCCATGAGCATGCTGATCTCGTGCATCAGCCGCCGGAAGCTGTTGGTGCTGCGCTCCTTTTCGCGCAGCAGCGTGAGCTTGTGTTGCACCAGCGGGTGATCCAGAACGTGGACAACAGGCATGGACGCTCTCCCTCGTGGATGAATCTGTGTGCTCGTTGAAGGTGCCGGCTCGTCAGAACACGGTGCCGTCGCTGTCGATGGCCACCGGCGGCGCGCCGCCGGGGCGCCGCTCGGCGGCGATCTGCCGCCCCGCCGCCCAACTGCCGCCCTCCAGCAGGCAGCCCAGCGGCAGGTGCTCGTTGGCGAGCAGCGCGCGCACGCGCGGCAGCAGGGCGTCCAGCAGCGAGACGGTGAGCGAGCGCCACTCGATCACCCAGGCCTCGCCCGGCACGCGCAGCCGGGTGCCGAACTCGGCATCCAGCGGGACGATCACGCCCGCGTCCAGCAGCAGCCCGCCGTTGCGGTACTCGGGCAGGCCGGTCAGCGCCTCCAACTCCGTGATGTGCACGCCCGCCGCCTCGAAGGGTTCCACCAGCGACCACGTCAGCCACTGGCTGAGCTTGTGGAAGGGCACCCAGCCGGCGCTTGGGCCTTCGCCGCCCGCCAGCGGATGCGCCCAGGCGTCGCCCACCGGCACGCCCAAAAACTGCTGGCCGCTGGGCCAGATGGCGCTGAAGCCGTCCAGCAGCGCCTGCAGCAGCCGCGGCGCGGCCACGTGGTGCTGGTGCTGCGTGCTGCCCGGCACCACGTGGTGGTGGTGCAGCCGCGGCGCATGGTGGTGGTGGGTGAGCGCGTCGAAGAGGTGGCCGGGCCGGCCGTCGGCCGTGAAGGTGTCCGGCTGCGCGCGCAGCGCCTGCGCCAGGCGGCGCAGCAGGTTGACGCGGCCCTCCAGGCCGAGCAGCGGGTTGATGTCGCGCACCTGGAAGAGGGCGGCCAGCGTGGGCACGTCCATGCGCGAGAGCGCCTTGGCGTCCACGCGGCAGGGGTCGCCCGGGTCGCTGGAGAAGGCGCCGGCCAGGAAGGCGCGCAGGCTGGCCACGGCCAAACCTTCCGAACGCGAGAAGGTTTGCCCGCTCTCGGTCTCGACGTACTGCCACTGCGCGCCCGCGCCGGCGTCCAGCAGCACGCTGATCATGACCAACTCGATGTGCGCGCGCGCCCGCGCCACGTGGCTGTGGCCGGCCAGGCGGGCATTGACCTCGGCCAGCCGGTCCACGCCGCCGGCCTCGAAGTGGCGCCAGCGGCTGTGCAGCGGAATGCGCCCGTCGGGGAAGCGCGATTGCGTGAGCGCCGCGATGCGTTGCGCCACCGCGTCCAGCCGCCCTTCGTCCAGCCGGAAGTGCTCGGAGCGGCCCTCCCGCACGCCCTGGGTGATGTGGGCGCAGCGTTGGCGCACCGTGGCGGCCTGGCGCAGCCGCCGCACGCCCTCGGAGACGTCGCCGGGCATCAGCGTGGGGGTGAGGTCATTCGACAAGGTCGCGCCCCTTGGTGGCTGCGAGTTGGGCGGCATCGGGGATGCTGCCGTCGGTGAAGTAGCCCGCGGCGATCTTGGCCTCGATCTCCACGCGCGCGTCCGCGGGGACGAGCTCGTCGGGGATCTTGATGCGCTCGCCGACCTCGATGCCGCTGCCGGTGATGGCGTCGTACTTGTCGTTGCTCATGCTCACCAGCCGGTGGATCTTCTTCACCCCCAGCCAGTGCAGCACGTCGGGCATCAGCTCCTGGAAGCGCATGTCCTGCACGCCGGCCACGCACTCCGTGCGCAGGAAGTACTTGTCCGCGCTGTCGCCACCCACCTGGCGCTTGCGGGCGTTGTAGACCAGGAATTTCGTCACCTCGCCCAGCGCGCGCCCTTCCTTGCGGCTGTAGGCAATGAGGCCCACGCCGCCGGCCTGCGCGCCGCGAATGCACTCCTCGATGGCATGCGTGAGGTAGGGCCGGCAGGTGCAGATGTCGGAGCCGAACACGTCGGAGCCGTTGCACTCGTCGTGCACGCGGGCGGTGAGCGTGACCTCCGGGTTGGCCAGGTCCTGCACGTTGCCGAAGACGTAGAGCGTCTGCCCGCCAATGGGCGGCAGGAACACCTCCAGGTCGCCGCGCGTGACGAGTTCCGGGTACATGCCGCCCGTTTCCTCGAACAGCGTCTTGCGCAGCACGGCCTCGCTCACGCCGAAGCGCTTGGCCACGCCCGGCAGCCACCACACGGGCTCGACGGCGATCTTGGTGACGGTGGCCGATGAATCCTCCAGCAGGATCTTCCCGTCCACCTGCAGCCGCTGGAAGGCCAGCGCCTGGCGGATTTCCGGCAGGTGGATGTGCGCCTGGGTCACGGCGATGGTGGGCCGAATGTCGGCGCCCGCGGCCAGCAGATCGGAGAACACCTCGGCGACGGAGGCACCCAACGGGTCGATGGAGACGATCTTTTCCGCGTCGGCCCACTGCGGGTAGGGGCCGATGCGGTCGGTGGGCGAGGTGTTGGTGAGGTCGGCGCGGTGGCCCTTGGTGAGGTTGCCCGCGGCGACCGCCAGGGCGCGGTAGACGCCGTAGCTGCCGCTGTGCGTGCCTATGACGTTGCGCTGGCTGCGGTTGGTCGTGGTGCCTATGACGGGCCCTCGCTCCTTCGGATCGGCCGCCCCCCAGTGGATGGCCGGGGCGCCGCCGGCGCCCTGTCCGGGATGGGAAGTCAGTCGGATGTGGCTGCTGCGTGTGGAGCTGGCCGATTCGGTGGACATCACGGTCTCCTTCCTGCTGCTGGTCGCTAGCGCTCGCCCTTGCGGTAGGGCTTCATCAAGGCTTGAGGATAAGCCGCCCGCCGTGCCATCACGACGAGCGCGACGATGGCCATGGCATAGGGCAGCATGAGGTAGAACTGGTAGGGAATGGCGGCCTCGCCGCCGGCCTGTTGCAGCCGCAACTGCAGCGCGTCGAAGAAGGCGAACAGCAGCGCGCCGAGCAGCGCCTTGCCCGGCCGCCACGAGGCGAATACGACCAGCGCCACGCACACCCAGCCGCGGCCGTTGACCATGTTGAAGTAGAAGGCGTTGAAGGCCGACAGCGTCAGGAAGGCCCCCGCCACGCCCATGAGCGCCGAGCCCGCCACCACCGCGCCCGTGCGCAGCCGCGCCACCGACAAGCCTTGCCCCTCCGCCGCCGCCGGGTTCTCGCCCACCATGCGCAGCGCCAGGCCCAGCGGCGTGCGCTGCAGCCCGTAGGCCAGCAGCGGCACCAGCAGCAGGGCCAGCAGCGTCAGCGGCGTCTGCTCGGCCAGCACGGGAATAGGCAACTCCCCCATGGGCTCGAAGGGCGTGATGGTGGGCGGGCGCTCCACCTTGGGAAAGCTCACGCGGTAGGCGTAGCTGGCCAGGCTGGTCGCCAGCAGCGTCAGGCCCAGTCCGGCCACGTGCTGGCTCAGCGCCAGCGTGACGGTCAGGAAGGCGTGCAGCAGGCCCAGCATCGCGCCCACGCCAGCTGCCACCAGCACGCCCGTCCACAGGCCCATGCCGGCGTACACGGTTAACCAGCCGGCGAAGGCGCCGGCCACCATGATGCCTTCCACGCCCAGGTTGAGCACGCCCGCGCGCTCGCACAGCAGCACGCCCAGGGTGCCCAGCAGCAGCGGCGTGGCGATGCGCAGCACGGCGACCCAGAAGGGGGCGGCGGCGAGCAGGTCGAGGAGGTCGCTCATGCCGCGCTCCCCGCCGCCGGCCGGCGCCAGACCACGCGGTAGTGCACCAGCAGCGTGGCCACCAGCATGGCGAGCAGCGCCAGGGCCACGATGACGTCGGCGATGTAGGTGGGCACGCCCACCTGGCGGCTCATGCCGTCGGCGCCGACCAGGATGCCGGCCACGAACGTCGCCGCCGCGACCACGCCCAACGGGCTCAGCCCGGCCAGCATCGCCACCACGATGCCGCTGTAGCCGTAGCCCGGCGACATGTCCAGCGTCAGGTAGCCGGCGCGGCCCGCCACCTCCACCACGCCGGCCAGCCCGGCCAGCGCGCCGGACATCAGCGCCACCAGCAGCGTCACCCGCTGCACCGGCATGCCCGCGAAGGCCGCGGCGCGCGCATTCGCGCCCACGGCGCGTATCTCCAGCCCCAGCGTGGTGTGCCGCAACAGCACCGCCAGGGCGATGGCCACCCCCAGCGCGGCCAGCAGCCCGCGGTGCAGCCGGCTGCGCGTCACGAGGTTGGCGATCTGCAGCTCGTCCGGCAGCGCGATGCTCTGCGGCCAGCCCATGGCCATCGGGTCCTTCATCGGCCCGTCCAGCATGGCCGAGACGAAGAGCAGGACGATGAAGTTCAGCAGCAGCGTGGTGACGACCTCGTCCACGCCCAAGCGCTTGAGCAGCGCCGGCCCAAGCAGCAGCAGCGCCCCGGCGGCCATGGCCGCGATGACCATGACGGCGAAGGAGCCGCCCGCGCCGGCCACGGCCACGGCGGCCAGCGCGCCCGCGTAGAGCTGCCCCTCAGCGCCTATGTTCCACAGCCGTGCGCGGAAGGCGACCGCCGCGGCCAGCCCGGTAAGGATGAGCGGCGTGGCGCGGGTGAGCGTTTCCGTCAGCGCCAGGCGCGACCCGAAGCCGCCTTCGAGCAGCAGCCAGTAGGCGCGGCCCACCGGCGCGCCGGCCCAGGCCACCAGCGCCGCGCTCAGGGCCAGCGTCACCGCCACGGCCAGCAGCGGCGCGGCCAGCGCCATGGCGCGGGAGGGAAAGGCGCGCCGCTCAAGCCGCATGCACCACCCCGTCGGCCGCCGTGGAAAAGAAGGAGCCGGCGTGGCCCGCCACCACCGCGCCCGCCATGGCCAGGCCGATGTCGGCGCGCGTCCACTCGGCCACGGGCCGCGCCACGCCCAAGCGGCCGCCGTGCATCACGGCGATGCGGTCGGACAACGCGAACAGCTCGTCCAGGTCGTCGGAAATGAGCAGCAGCGCCGCCCCGGCCGCGCAAGCCGACTGCAACTGGCCGTGCACGTAGGCCACCGCGCCCACGTCCAGGCCCCAGGTCGGCTGGTTGGCGACGATCAGTTTGGGCGCCGGCGCGGCCGGGTCGCCCGCCAGCGCGCGGCCCAGGATGAGCTTTTGCAGGTTGCCGCCGGACAGCCGCCGCGCCGGCGTGAACAAGCCGCCGGCCTCCGTGCCGCGCACGTCGAAGCGCTGCACCAGCGCCTGCGCATGGTCCAGCGCGCGGCGGCGCTTGAGCCAGCCCAGCACGGAAAAGCTGGGGCTGGCGTAGCGCTCCAGCACCGCGTTCTCCCACAGCGCCAAGTCGCCTACGGCGCCGACGGCATGGCGGTCCTCGGGAATGCGCGCCACGCCCGCGCGCAGCCATGCACGGGGTTTCGCGGGCAGGCGCTGGCCTTCCAGCACCAGGGTGCCGCTGTCGGGGGCCAGCACGCCGCACAGCAGGTCGGCCAGCGCCTGCTGGCCGTTGCCGGAAATGCCGGCGATGCCCAGCACCTCGTGGGCATGCAGCTCCAGCGTCACGCGGTTCAGGCGCGGGCGCGGCTTGCCCGCCACCGTCACCTCCCGCAGCCGCGCCACCAGCGCACCGCGCTGGCGCACGCCGCGCCCAAGCGGTGCGACGGCGTGGCCCACCATGGCTTCGGCCAGGGCCGCCTTGTCCACGCCGTCCAGCGTGTCGAACTGCGCCACCAGGCGCCCGGAGCGCAGCACGGCCACGCGGTCGGACACGCGCCGCACCTCGTCGAGCTTGTGGCTGATGAACAGGATGGACAGGCCCTCGCGCACCAGATCGCGCAGCGTGGCGAACAGCGCCTCGCTTTGCTGCGGCGTGAGCACGGCCGTGGGCTCGTCCAGGATCAGCACCCGCGCCCCGCGCACCAGCGCCTTGAGGATTTCCACCTGCTGCCGCTCGCCCATGGACAGCTCGGCGATGCGTGCATCCGGGGCCACCTGCAAGCCGAAGCGCCCGGCCGTTGCCAGCAGCTTGGCCCGCGCCGCGCCCCGGCGCGAGAAGGGCCGCCACAGCGGCTCGGTGCCCAGCATCACGTTGTCCAGCACCGTGAGGTTGTCGGCCAGCGTGAAGTGCTGGTGGACCATGCCTATGCCGGCGTTGAGCGCCGCGCCCGTGTCGCCCGCGGGCAGGGCGCGGCCTTCGACCTCCACGCACCCCGCGTCGGCCACGTAATGGCCGAACAGGATGGCCATGAGCGTGCTCTTGCCCGCGCCGTTCTCGCCCAACAGGGCCAGCACCTCGCCGCGGTGCAGTTCCAGCGAGATGTCGTCGTTGGCCACCAGCGCGCCAAAGCGTTTGGAGATGTGGGAGAGCCGCAGCAGCGGCGGCTCGGGAACTGCGGTGGTGGAGGTCATGCGCCGGCCCGGTACTGCGGCTGGAGCGCCTTTACCTGGCCTTGGGCGCGCCGTCGTCCACCTTGACGGCGAAGCTGCCGTCCAGGATGGCCTTTTCCCTGGCCTTCACCTTGGCCTTGAGGTCGGCGGGCACCTTGGCCTCGAACGTGCCCAGCGGGGCCAGCTCCGCGCCCTTGTGCTTCATGGTCGAGTACAGGCCGTAGTCCTCGGCCGCGAACTGGCCGGCCTTCACTTTTTTCAGCGCGGCCTCGATGGTGGGCTCCATGTTCCACAGCGCCGAGGCGACCACGGTGTCGGGGTAGCTGGACTGCGTGTTGATCACGTTGCCCACGGCCAGCACCTTGCGCTCCTTGGCCGCGTCCGACACGCCGAAGCGCTCGGCGTACATCACGTCGGCGCCCTTGTCGATCATGGCGAAGGCCGCTTCCTTGGCCTTGGGCGGATCGAACCAGCTGTTGATGAAGCTGATGCTGAATTCCGTCTTGGGGTTGATCTCGCGCGCCCCGGCGATGAAGGCGTTCATCAGCCGGTTGACCTCGGGGATGGGGTAGCCGCCCACCATGCCGATCTTGCCGCTCTTGCTCATGCCCGCGGCGATCATGCCGCTGAGGTAGGCCGGCTCCTGGATGTAGTTGTCGAACACCGAGAAGTTGGGCGCCTGGGGCTTGCCGGAGCTGCCCATGAGGAAGGCGACCTTGGGGTAGTCCTTGGCCACCTTGCGCGCCGCGGCCTCCACCGCGAAGGACTCGCCCACGATGAGCGCGTGCCCCCCTTCGGCGTACTGGCGCATCACGCGCTCGTAGTCGGCGTTGGCCACGTTCTCGCTGAACACGTACTCCACCTCGCCGCGCGCCGCGGCCGCCTTGAGCGCCTTGTCGATGCGGCTCACCCACTGCTGCTCCACCGGCACGGTGTAGATGGCGGCCACCTTGAGCTTGGACTGCGCCAGGGCGGGGCCCGCGCCGGCGAGCAGGGCGGTGGCGGCCAGCAGGCCGAGAGCGGGGCGGCGGGACATGGATCGCATGGCGGGAAGCCTCCTGGGGTTTGTTCGTGGCTTGTAGGCGCTCTGACGCAAGACCTGTTCCACTGCCGGCGCGGCCCGCCGCCGTGGACGCCTCAAGCATGCCCGCAAGGGTCACCCAGGGAAAGACCGACCGGCGCGCCGGGAGCCCGTTGTGGCCCGCCTCCTACAATGTCGGCCCCGATTTCCCACCCTCACGCGCCGCTTGAAACCGCCCGCCGCCGCGGGCCGGTCCGACGCCGCGTGGACAAATCAGTCTCCTGCCATGAACCTCTCCGCCCTCACCGCCCTGTCGCCGCTGGACGGCCGCTACGCCTCCAAGGTCGCGGCGCTGCGCCCCCTGCTGTCCGAGTTCGGCCTGATGCACCGGCGCGTGCAGGTCGAGGTCGAGTGGTTCATCGCCCTGTCCGACGCCGGCTTCGCCGAGTTCCTGCCGCTGTCGCAGGAAGCCCGCGCGCTGCTGCGCGGCCTGGTCGAGAACTTCTCGGAAGCCGACGCGCAGGCCATCAAGGACATCGAGAAGACCACCAACCACGACGTCAAGGCCGTGGAGTACTGGATCAAGTCGCGCTTCGAGGCGTCGCCTGAGCTGCAGGCCGCCGGCGAGTTCGTGCACTTCGCCTGCACCAGCGAGGACATCAACAACACCAGCCACGCCCTCATGCTCAAGGCCGCGCGCGAGCAGGTGCTGCTGCCCGCGCTGGACCGCGTCATCGAGCGCCTCACCGGCATGGCGCACCAGTTCGCCAGTGAACCCATGCTCAGCCGCACCCACGGCCAGACCGCCAGTCCGACGACGGTGGGCAAGGAGATCGCCAACGTCGTGGCCCGCCTGCGCCACGCCCGCTCGCGCATCGCCGAAGTCAAGCTGCTGGCCAAGATGAACGGCGCCGTGGGCAACTACAACGCCCACCTCTCGGCCTACCCGGCCGTGAACTGGGAAGCCTTCAGCCGCCAGGTGGTGGAGGGCTCGCTGGGCCTGACCTTCAACCCCTACACCATCCAGATCGAGCCGCACGACTACATGGCCGAGCTGTTCGACGCCGCCACCCGCGCCAACACCATCCTGGTGGACTGGTCGCGCGACGTCTGGGGCTACATCAGCCTGGGCTACTTCAAGCAAAAGACCAAGGCGGGCGAGATCGGCTCCAGCACCATGCCGCACAAGGTCAACCCCATCGATTTCGAGAACGCCGAGGGCAATTTCGGCCTGGCCAGCGCGGTGCTCACGCACCTGGCGCAGAAGCTCCCGATCAGCCGCTGGCAGCGCGACCTGACCGACTCCACCGTGCTGCGCAACATGGGCGTGGCCTTGGGTTATGCAGTTCTCGGCCTGGAATCGCTCTCGCGCGGCCTCGATAAATTGGAGCTCAACCGCGACGCGCTGGCCGCGGACCTGGACACGTCGTGGGAAGTGCTGGCCGAGCCCATCCAGACCGTGATGCGCCGCTACGGCCTGCCCAACCCGTATGAGCGTCTCAAGGAACTGACCCGCGGCAAGGCCATCACGCGCGAGGCCATCGCCGGCTTCATCGACACGCTGGTGGAGCTGCCCGACAGCGAGCGCGCGCGCCTGAAGGAAATGAGCCCCGGCAGCTACACCGGCTGCGCCGAGGCCCTGGCCAAGCGCATCTGAGAGGCAGCGCCGCCATGAAATTCACCGACATGCTGCAGGCGGCCGAGGCGCGCAACGCCTCGCTGCTGTGCGTGGGCCTGGACCCGGAGCCCTCGCGCTTTCCGGGCGAGTGGAAGGGCGATGCCTCGCGCATCCACGACTTCTGCGCCGCCATCGTGGACGCCACGCACGACCTGGTGAGCTGCTTCAAGCCGCAGATCGCCTACTTCGCGGCGCACCGCGCCGAGGAGCAGCTGGAGCGGCTCATCGCCCACATCCGCCGGGTCGCCCCCGGCGTGCCGGTGATCCTGGACGCCAAGCGCGGCGACATCGGCTCCACGGCGCAGCAGTACGCCAAGGAAGCCTTCGAGCGCTACCAGGCCGACGCGCTCACGCTGTCGCCCTTCATGGGGCTGGACTCGATAGAGCCCTACATGGAGGCATATCCGGAGAAAGGCCTGATCCTGCTGTGCCGCACCTCCAACCCCGGCGGCAGCGATCTACAAGCCCAGCGCCTGGACAGCGGCGAGCTGCTCTATGAGCGCGTGGCGCGGCTGGCGCAGGGCTCGTGGAACCGCAGCGGGCAGTTGGGCCTGGTGGTGGGCGCCACCTTCCCGGCCGAGATCGCGCGCGTGCGCGAGCTCGCGCCGACGCTGCCGCTGCTCATCCCCGGCGTGGGCGCGCAGGGCGGCGACGCCGCCTCCACCATCCGCGCCGGCCTCGCGGCCGGCGGCACCGTGATGGTGAACTCCTCGCGCGCCGTGCTCTACGCCAGTGCGGGCGCGGACTTCGCCGCCGCCGCCCGCGCCGAGGCGCAGCGCACGCGCGACCTGCTCAACGCCGCCCGCGGGGGCTGATTCCCGCCGGCCCTTCACTCGTCGAGGTGGCGGCGATGCTCGGACCGCTGGTTTCCCAACCCGACTCGAAGCTGCTGCGCGAGCTGCAGAACGACGTGCGCCCGCGCGTGGCGCGCTTCTTCTTTGCCGCCGCGGCCGCCGCGGCCACGGGCAGCGCGGCGCTGCTGGCGCTGCCCGGGGTGGAGTTGCCCGGCGTCGAGCGGCCGGCGCTGCTGCTGGCCGAGCTGCTGCTGTGCGCCGTGAGCCTGCACGCGCTGCGCTCGCGCTCGGGGGCGCTGGACGCGGCGGTGTGCCGCGTCTGCCTGGCGGCGCTGCTGCCCATAGGCCTCATCGCCTGGCTGGTGGACCGCGGGCTGCAGGGTGCGGGCGGCGGGCTGCTGGCAGTGCTGGTGTGCATGTGCGGCGCCATCGCGTCGCGGCGCACGGCGCTGCTGGTCAATGCCATGGCCGCCGTGCAGTTGGGCGCGCTGGCCTGGGGCCAGTGGCGCGGCGCCTTGCCCGCGCACCCGGGGCAGCCGCTGGTGCTGCAAGTGGGTTGGCAGGCGCTGGTGCTGGCCACCGCCGCCGCGGGCGGGCGGGTGCTGCACGGCGTGCTGGGCCTGTACGAGGACGCGGGCAAGGACCGCGGCCAGCGCTTTTCCGCGCTGCTGTCCGTGGCGGCCGACATCTACTGGGAAACCGACGCGCACTGGCGGCTCACCCAGGTGCTGCGCCGCGGCCGGGGCGGGCGCTTCACCGTGCAGCCCGTGCGGCTGGGCCAGCCGGTGTGGGAGCAGCCGTCGCTGCGCCTGGGCCGCGCGGCCACGCAGGCGCTGCAGGCCGAGCTGCTGGCGCAGCGGCCGCTGCGCGAGGTCGAGATCGCCTGGCAGGCCGGGCCGCGCGCGCTGCGGCGGCTGCGCGTGAGCGGGCAGCCGCGGCGCGACGCGCGCGGGCGCTTCCTGGGCTACTGGGGCGTTGGGCGTGACGTGACGGTGGCGCGGCGCACCGCGGCCGTGGCCGAGGCCGCGCGCGAGCGCTCGCAGCGCGAGTTGCGCCAGGCGCTGGACCAGGCCGAGGCCGCCAGCCGCGCCAAGAGCGCCTTCCTGGCCAACACCAGCCACGAGCTGCGCACGCCGCTCAACGCCCTGGTGGGCCTGGCCCAGCTCGCGCGCGTGCCCGGCGTGGGCGAGGACAAGCGCCAGCAGTACCTGGCGCAGATGCTCGACAGCGCCGACACGCTCATGGCCGTGATCTCCGACATCCTGGACCTCTCCAAGATCGAGGCCGGCAAGCTCGACATCCATCCGCAGGATTTCGACCTGCACGCCCTGCTGCAGCGGCTGCAGCGCGGCTACGCCGCCATCGCCCGCACCCACGGCCTGACGCTCACGCTGGACGTGGACCCCGCGCTGCCCACCGGCGCCCATGGCGACCCCGTGCGGCTGCGCCAGGTGCTGGGCAACTACCTGAGCAACGCGCTGAAGTTCACCGAGCAGGGCACGGTGCGGCTGAGCGCCCGCCGCGCCGGCGCGGACCGCGTGCGCTTCGAGGTGGAGGACAGCGGCGCGGGCCTGGACGAGGCCACGCAGGCGCGGCTCTTTCAACCCTTCATACAGGCCGACGACTCCACCACGCGGCGCCACGGCGGCACGGGTCTGGGCTTGTCCATCTGCCGCGAGCTGGCGCAGCTCATGGGCGGGGAGGTGGGCGTGACCAGCGCGCCGGGGCGCGGCAGCCGCTTCTGGTGCGAAGTGCCGCTGCCCGCGGCGGCCGCGCCGCTGGCGCCGCCCGCGCCCGCGCCCGCGCCGTCCGCGCAGGCCCTGGCCGGCGTGCGCGTGCTGATGGTGGAGGACAACTTCATCAACATGACCATCTCCACGGCCATGCTGCAGCAGTGGGGCGCGCACGTGACCGGCGTGGGCGACGGGCTGCAGGCGCTGGAGGCGGTGGAGCGCGCGCAGCGCGAGAACCGCCCCTTCCAGGCCGTGCTGATGGACATGCAGATGCCGCGCATGGGCGGGCGCGAGGCCACGCGCGAGCTGCGCCGGCGCTTCGACGCGCAGACGCTGCCCATCGTGGCCCTCACCGCCGCGGCGCTGCCCGCCGAGCGCGACGAGGCCCTGGCCGCCGGCATGAACGACTTCCTCACCAAGCCGATCGACGCGGCCAAGCTGCTGGCCACGCTGCAGCGGGTGCTGCGCGTCTGAGCCCGCTGGTACGCGGCCTGTAGGCGTTGTTCACCGCGTGCCGCGCTTGAGCAGCGCGTGCAGCGCAATGGCGCCGAAGGTGGCGGTGCCTATGCCGCCCAGCGCGAAGTCGCCGAAGCGCAGCGTGAAATCCCCCGTGCCCAGCACCAGCGTGACGGCAGCGACCATGAGGTTGGCGTTGTCGGAGAAGTCCACGCGGTTGCCCACCCAGATGCGCGCGCCGGAGACGGCGATCAGGCCGAACACCACGATGGACACACCGCCCATCACCGCCAGCGGGATGGCCTGTATCAGCGCGCCGAACTTGGGGCTGAAGCCCAGCACCAGCGCCACCAGCGCCGCCATCACGAACATGGCCGTGGAGTAGATGCGCGTGGCGGCCATCACGCCGATGTTCTCGGCGTAGGTCGTCACGCCCGTGCCGCCCACCAGGCCGCTGGCCATGGTGGCCAGGCCGTCGCCGACGAAGGCGCGGCCCATGTAGGGGTTCATGTCGCGCCCGGTCATGGCGGCCACGGCCTTCAGGTGGCCCAGGTTCTCTGCCACCAGGATCACGGCCACGGGGGCGATCAGCAACATGGCGTGGCCGTCGAACACGGGCGCCGCGAAGCGCGGCAGGCCGAACCAGGGCGCGGCGGCCACGGCGGAGAGGTCGATGGGCTTGCCCAGTCCGAGCCCGTTGGTCAGCAGCGCGTACAGCAGCGAAGCGAGGATGAGGCCGACCAGGATGAGCAGCCGCTGCGCCAGCCCGCGGCTGAACACCGCCACCAGCGCGACGCAGGTGAACGTGACGGCCTGCATCCAGGCATCGAAGCCCGTGGGCGCCATGTTCTTCACCGGCACGGAGGCCAGGTTCAGGCCGATGACGGCCACCACCGCGCCCGTGACCACCGGGGGCATGAGCGATTCGATCCAGCGCGTGCCCGCGGCCTGCACCAGCAGGCCCAGCAGCACGTAGGCCGCGCCGCAGGCCACGATGCCGCCCAGCGCCACGCCCAGGTTGGCATTGGCGCCCGGCGCCGCGTAGCCGGTGGCGGCGATGACCACGCCGATGAAGGCGAAGCTCGATCCCAGGTAGCTGGGCACACGCCCGCCGGTCAGGACGAAGAAGACCAGCGTGCCCACGCCGCTCATGAGGATGGCCACGTTGGGGTCGAAGCCCATGAGCAGCGGCGCCAGCACGGTGGCGCCGAACATGGCCACCACGTGCTGCACGCCCAAGGCGGCGGTCTGCGCCCAGGACAAACGTTCATCGGGCGCAACCACGGCGCCCGCGGGGGCCTCCACGTGGCGCCAATGGGGGAAAAAGCTCATCAACTGCTCCTGCCTGCGAGGCAAATCAAAAAATCGGCGCGGCAGTGTAGGAGCACCCCGCATTCGCATGGTGGGCACTTGTGGCCTGCGCTAGATTGCACCCCTGACCCTCATCAAGGAGCCCCGTGGACCATCCAATGCCCCGCCGGAGCCTGGAACAGTTACTGATAGACGAATCGCCCCAGGCCCTGGTCGTGACCTCGCCGGAGGGCGAGGTCTGGCTGTGGAACCGCCAGGCGCAGCAGACCTTCGGCTACAGCGCCGACGAGGCGCTGGGCCGCCCGCTGGTGGAGCTGCTGGTGCCCCCGGACCATGTCGCGGAGCACGAGGCGCTGCAGCAGCGCGCGCTGGACGAAGGCGAGGCCCAGGCCCGCGCGGCCATGCGCCGCCACCAAGACGGGCGGCTGCTGTACGTGGACCTGTTCAAGCGCGTGGTGCGCGATGACGGGGACGCGGGCGGGGTGCGCTGCTTCATCAGCAGCTACCGCGACGTGACGGCGCAAAAGGTGGCGCGCGACGCGCAGTGGATAGGCCAGCGCTACCGCAACCTGCTGGAGTCGGTGCCGGACGCCATCGTCATCGTCAACGACAGCGGGCGCATCGTCCTGTTCAACAGCCAGGCGGAGAAGTTGTTCGGCCGCCGCCGCGAGCAGGTGGTGGGCGCTTCCATAGAGACGCTGCTGCCCGCGCGCTACCGGCAGGCGCACATCGGCCACCGCAGCCGCTACCACGGCGCGCCGACGCTGCGCAACATGGGCGCGGGGCTGGAGCTGTTCGGCCTGCGCGGCGACGGGGACGCGGGCGTGGAGTTCCCGGTGGAGATCAGCCTGAGCCCGCTGGAGACGGAGGAGGGCCTCTTCGTGATGAGCGCCATCCGCGACACCACCGAGCGCAAGCGCTTCGAGCGTGAGCTGCAGGAGAAGAACGCCGCGCTGCAGGTGGCCAACCAGGCCAAGGACCGCTTCCTGGCCACCATGAGCCACGAGCTGCGCACGCCGCTCAACGCCATCATCGGCTTCACCGGCATCCTGCTCATGCGGCTGGGGGGCGACCTCACGGCCGAGCAGGAGCGGCAGTTGGGCATCGTCAAGAGCAGCGCCGAGCACCTGCTGTCGCTGATCAACGACCTGCTGGACGTGGCCCGCATCCAGGCCGGCATGGTGCAGCTCAACCCCGAGCCGGTGGACGTGGGCGCGCTGCTGCGCGAGGTGCACGCCAGCCTCATGCCGCTGGCGCAGGCCAAGGCGCTGGCCTTCGACATCGCGGCGCCGGCGGACTCGCCCGTGCTGCAGGTGGACCGCCGCGCGCTGCGGCAGATCCTCATCAACCTGTGCAACAACGCCATCAAGTTCACCGAGCAGGGCTCGGTTGGGCTGGCGCTGAGCCAGGCTCAGGGGCGCACGCGCATCCAGGTGTGCGACACGGGCGTGGGCATCAGCGAGGCGGACCAGCAAAAGCTCTTCGGCGCCTTCACGCAGGTGGGCGACCCGCGCCGCCGCCCCGAGGGCACGGGCATGGGCCTGCACCTGAGCGCCCGCCTGGCCGAGCTGCTGGGCGCGAACATCGAAGTGCAAAGCCGCGTGGGCGAGGGCAGCTGCTTTACCTTGTGCTTCAGCTCGCCGCTGGCGGCGACGAGTTGAGACTGGACCGCTGCCGGCCCGTGAGCGGCGGCGCTCCCTCCTCTACCTCGTCATGCCCGCGAAAGCGGGCATCCACACCTGCCGGGCTGCTGGCGCGCCGACGCCAGCCCTGGGCGATGCGGTTGGAAGGAGACACCTCAGCGCTCGTGGATGCCCGCTTTCGCGGGCATGACGGAGCGGGAGGCGCAGCGCCTTGGCTTGCGGGAGGCGCCGTTCCTTGCGGGCGCCGCGCGCCCTACACGCCCGCCCACCGCACGATCTCGCCCGCCGGCATGGCGCCGCTCACGCGCGCCACTTCGCGCCCCTGCTGCAGCTTGAGCAGCGTGGGGATGCTGCGCACGGCGAAGCGCGCGGCGGTGCGGGGGTTGGCGTCGGTGTCCACCTTGACCAGCAGGGCGCGGCCCTTGAGCTGCTGGGCAGCCTGCTCGTAGGCCGGGGCCATGCTGCGGCAGGGGCCGCACCAGGGGGCCCACAGGTCCACCACCACGGGCAGCTCGGTGCGGGAGACGACCTGCTCGAAGTTGGCGTCGGTCAGCGACACGGGGTGGCCGTCCAGCAGCGGCTGGCCACAGCGGCCGCAGCTCGGGTCCTGGCCCAGCCGCGCGCTGGGAATGCGGTTGAGCGCCGCACAGTGCGGGCAGGCCACGTGGGTCGAGGCGGGGGAGGTTGAGGCGTCCATGACCCGATGGTGGAGGCGGCCGGCCGCCTCGCAAGGGCGCCTGGCGTGTCGATTCGTTCCGGCAGGGCGGTGCCCGGGAATAATGGCTTGACCTCGTTCGTACACCGCTGAAGTGAACGCTCCCGACTCCTTCAGGCAACAACTGCTGGCCGCCATCCCGCGGCTGCGCCGCTATGCGCGCTCGCTGGTCTTCGACGCCGAGCGGGCCGACGACCTGGTGCAAAGCACGCTGGAGCGCGCGCTGGCGCGCTGGCAGCAGTTCGACGAGCGGCGCGAGCTGCTGGTGTGGCTGCTGTCCATCGCGCACAACGCGCACCAGGACGGGCTGCGGCGCGACGCGCGGCTGTCGGTGCTGGAGCCCGTGCGCGTGGAGCAGGAGCTGGACCGGCAATCCGCCCTGGAGCCGGACATCGGCTTGCGGCTGGACCTGCTGGCCGCGCTGCGCACGCTCACGCCGGAGCTGCGCGCGCCGCTGCTGCTGGTGGTGGTGGAGCAGTTGAGCTACGCCGAAACGGCGCAGGTGCTGCAGATACCGCCGGGCACGGTGATGTCACGCATCAGCCGCGCGCGGCAACTGCTGCGCCGGCTGCTCGGCGACGGCAAGCCACCCACGCGCGTGCCGCACCTGCGCCGGGTGATCTGAAGCGCGCGGCCACCGGGCACAGGACTCACGACAAGACCGCGGGAGAGCATGGACACCGATCAACGCATGGACGACGAGCGGCTGAGCGCCTGGCTGGACGACGAGCTGAGCCCCGAACAACGCGACCACGCCGAGCAGTGGCTGCGCGAACACCCGGCCGATGCCGCCCGCGTGCGCCAGTGGGCGGCGGACCGCGACGCGCTGCGCGCGCGCTTCGACACCGTGCTGGACGAGCCCGTGCCCGCGGGCATGCAGCGGCTGCTGCGTCCGCGCCAGGCGTGGCTGGACCGCACCTGGGGCCGCGCCGCCGCGGCGCTGCTGCTGGTGACGGGCGGCGCGCTGGCCGGGGCCGGCGCCATGTGGCGCTGGCAGGACGCGCTGCCGCCGCAGCTCGCCGCCCATGGCGGCGCGCAGCCCTGGGTGCAGCGCGCCGCCGTGGCGCATGCCGTCTATGCGCCTGAGCAGCGCCACCCGGTGGAAGTGCGCGCCAACGAAGAACACCTGGCGCGCTGGCTGACCAAGCGCACCGCGCTGCCGGTGAAACTCTTCGATCTGCAGCCCCAGGGCTTCAGCCTCGTGGGAGGAAGGCTGTTGCCCGACGCCGCGGGGCCCAGCGCGCAGCTCATGTACGAGGACGGCGAAAAGCACCGCGTCACCGTCTACCTGCGCAAGCCGGAAGCCGGCACGCCGGCCGCGTTCCGCTTCGAGCGGCAGGGCGACTTGAACCTCTTCTACTGGGTGGAAAGCGGCTGCGGCTACGCGCTGGTGGGCACGCTGCCGCGCGAGCGGCTGCTGGCGCTGGCGATGGAGATCCACAGGCAGCAGACGGCGCAGGCGACGCCGGGTTGAGAAACGGGGCGGGGCAGGGCGGGCCGGCGCGGCGTCGGCGGGGCGCCGGAGCGCGCTCCCTAAAATCCCGCGATGCCTCCTTCCCCCGCCGCCGCCGCGGACGCGGCGCGCACCCCGGCCCAGCGCGCCGCCGCCATCCACCGCTTTCTCGCCGTCACGCTGCTGGGCTTCGCCTCGGGGCTGCCGCTGGCGCTCACGGGCCAGGCCATGCAGGCCTGGCTGTCGGCCGAGGGGCTGGACGTGGCCACCATCGGCTTCCTCAGCCTCGTGGGCCTGCCCTACACCTTCAAGTTCCTGTGGGCCCCGCTCATGGACCGCTTCGAGCCCCCGGGCCTGGGCCGGCGCCGGGGCTGGCTGGTCGTCACGCAACTGCTGCTGGCCGGCGCGCTGCTGCTCATGGCGTCCACGCCGCCCGCGGGCGCCACGCGCGCCTTCGCGCTGCTGGCCGTGGCCGTGGCCTTCCTCTCCGCGTCGCAGGACGTGGTGATCGACGCCTACCGCACCGACCTGCTGCCCGCGCGCGAGCGCGGCCTGGGCTCCTCGCTCAACGTCATGGGCTACCGCCTGGCCATGATCCTCTCCGGCGGCGTGGCCCTCATCTGGACCGACCCGGCCCAGGGCGGCGGCTTCACCTGGCCGGCCGTCTACCGGCTCATGGCCATGCTGATGGTGGGCGCGGCCGTCGTCTCGGCCGTGCTGCTGCCGCGCCTGCCGCGCACCACCGCCCCGCGCACCGTGGCGCGGCACGACGTCATCGGCTTCCTGGCCGTCATGGCCGCCGTGGCCGTGGGCTACCTGCTCAGCGACCGCTTTGCCCTGGCTTTCGCGCAATGGCTGCTCAGCCCTTTCTGGAGCGGCAGCGCCCTGGCGCCCGCGCTGCAGGCCAAATGGACCGAATTGCTCGCGCTGATGCTGGGCATCGCCTTCACCTTGCCGCTTGCCGCCTGGGCCGCGCGCAAGGCGCGGTTCGAAACGCTGCTGCAGGGGCTGCGCAGCTACTTCGAGCAGCCGGGGGCGGGCGCTTTCCTGGCCTTCATCGTCCTCTACAAGCTGGGAGACGCCTTCGCGGGCTCGCTGCTGACGCCGTTCCTGCTGAAAGCCATGGCCTTCAGCCCGGCGGAGGTGGGCGTGGTCAACAAGCTCATCGGCCTGTGGCTGACCATCCTGGGCGCGCTGGTGGGCGGGGCGCTCATGTTGAAGCTGGGCCTGTGGCGCTCGCTGCTGCTGTTCGGCCTGCTGCAGATGGCCAGCAACCTGGGCTTCTGGTGGCTGGCGGTGGCGGGCAAGGGCGTCATTCCCGGCATCACCATCCCGGCCTTCGACCTGGGCTTCATGCACCTGGCGCAGCCCACGGCGGTGGACGGCGGGCTGCTGCTGGTGGTGGCGCTGGAGAACCTCTCCGGCGGCATGGGCACGGCCGCCTTCGTGGCCTTCCTGATGAGCCTGTGCAACCAGCGCTTCACGGCCACGCAGTACGCGCTGCTGAGCGCCTTCGCGGCGGTTGGGCGCGTGTGGGTCGGCCCGCTGGCCGGGGTGCTGGCAGAGTCCATCGGTTGGGCCGACTTCTTCATCGTCTCCACCCTGGCCGCCGTGCCGGCGCTGGCCATGCTGTGGCGGCTGCGCGAGAGCGTCCGTGCCCTGGAAGTGGACCCGGACGCCCCCGCCGCGGCCGACGACTGAAGCCGTCAAGCCGCCTGCAAGCCGCGGGCGGCAAACTCATTGCCGGCTGCGACGTTCTTGAAATTGGCGTTACCGGCTTTCACATCGCGTCAGCCGGGCACGCACCGTGCCCGTTGAGCGCATTCCAACGATTCAACGCCGCCTGGAGCGGCCTCACCTCACGCCATGAGCACCGACGCCTTCCGCACCGATGCCGACATCTCCACCGAGCCGCTGCTGGCGCACGCGGGCTGCGCCTGCGCGCTGTGCGGGCGCGGCGCCGCGCGCCTGGGCGGCGAGGGGGGCAACGCGGGCGGCGGCGTCTCGCGGCGCCTATTCACCGGCGCGCTGCTGGGCGGCGCGCTGCTGCCCGCGGTGGCGCAGGGCGTGCGGGAGGAGGTGGGGTCCGAATCCGCCTTCTCGCGCTTGGTGCCGGCCGAGGAGGTCGAGGCCGCCGCCACGCAGCAGTACAAGCAGCTCCTGTCGGAAGCCGCCTCCAAGCGCGCCCTGGCGCCGGCCGAGCACCCGCAGGTGCAGCGGCTGCGCTACATCGCGCAGCGCATCATTCCCTTCACCGACACCTGGAACCCGCGTGCGCGGCAGTGGAAGTGGGAGGTGAACCTGATCGGCAGCAAGGAGCTCAACGCCTTCTGCATGCCGGGCGGGAAGATCGCCTTCTTCTACGGGATCCTGCAGCAGCTGCAGCTCAGCGACGACGAGGTGGCGACCATCATGGGCCACGAGGTGGCGCACGCGCTGCGCGAGCACGCGCGCGAGCGCATGGGCAAGTCGGCCGCGACGCAGTTGGGCGCCGGCGCCCTCTCGGCGCTGCTGGGCCTGGGCAACCTGGGCAACCAGGTGCTGGGCATGGGCAGCCAGTTGCTGACGCTGAAATTCAGCCGCGAGGACGAGTCCGAGGCGGACATCGTGGGCATGGAGCTGGCGGCGCGCGCCGGCTACGACCCGGCCGCCGGCGTGAGCCTGTGGCAGAAGATGATGGCCGTGAGCCAGGGCGAGCCGCTGGCCTTCATGTCCACCCACCCCAACAGCGAGACGCGCATCCGCGACATCCAGGCGCGGCTGCCGCGCGTACAGCCGCTGTACGCGCAGGCCGCGAAGCCGCCGCAGCGCTTTGGGCCGCCGGCCAAGACGGGCAACCGCTGATCACCCGCGCCGGCCGCGCGTGGGCTCACGCCCCCCGCAAGTCCCTCACGTAGGGATTGGTCCGCCGCTCGCGCCCAAAGCTGCTCTCCGGCCCGTGGCCGGGGATGAACACCGTGTCGTTGCCCATGGGCCACAGCCGCTCGCGGATGCTGCTGATGAGCTGGTCGTGGTCGCCTTGCGGGAAGTCGGTGCGGCCGATCGACCCGGCGAACAGCACGTCGCCCACGAAGCAGCGCTCGATCTCCGCGGCGTGGAACACCACGTGGCCCGGCGTGTGGCCGGGGCAGTGGCGCACGCTGACCTCGCTTTTGCCCAGCTGCAGCTTGTCGCCGTCTTCCAGCCAGCGCGTGGGCGTGAAGTGCTCGGCCGGCGGGAAGCCGAACATCACGCTCTGCTGGGGCAGGCCGTCTATCCAGAACTGGTCGCCGCGGTGCGGGCCGATGATGGGAAGCCCCTCTTCGCGCGCGAGCTGGCCGGTGCCGCCGGCATGGTCGATGTGCGCATGGGTGAGCCAAAGCGCCACCAGCTTGAGGCCGCGCTGCTTCACGGCGGCGCGCAGCATCTCCAGCTCGCCGCCGACGTCGATCAGCACGGCTTCCTGGGTCTGGTCGCACCACAGCAGCGAACAGTTCTGCTGGAACGGGGTGACGGGGAGGGTTTCGTAACGAAGCATGGCCGCCATTGTGGCCGGCACGGGGCGGGCATTGCGCCTGCCGCAGGAGCAGCGATGGATCACGCCCGGGCACCAAGCCCCCACGACCCCAGCGAAGCGCCGGCAACGCGCACGGCCCGCAGCCGCCTGCCGCACGCGGCCGCCGGCCTGGCCACCGCCATGGCCGCGCTGCTGCTGGCGGGCTGTGCCAACAACGAATCCCAGTCCACCGCCTGGCCGCGTCCGCAGGACAGCCGCGCGCTGCTCTTGAGCCTGCTGCCCGCCCAACTGCCGGACCGCGCCGGCTGGGCCACGGACACCTACGCCGCCTTCTCGGCGCTGCAGATCCCGCCCACGGCCGCCAACTTCTGCGCGGCGCTGTCGGTGGCGGAGCAGGAATCGAGCTTCCAGGCCGATCCGTCAGTGCCCAACCTGGGGGCCATCGCGCGCAAGGAGATCGACGAGCGCGCCGGCCGCGTCGGCGTGCCCTCGCTGCTGGTGTCGGCCGCGCTGCAACTGCCCTCGTCGGACGGGCGCAGCTATGCCGAGCGCATCGAATCCGCCCGCACCGAGCGGCAGTTGAGCGACGCCTTCGAGGACCTCATCAACCGCGTGCCCCTGGGCCAGCGCCTGTTCGGCAAGCTCAATCCGGTGCGCACCGGCGGGCCCATGCAGGTGAGCGTGGCGTGGGCGGAAGCGCACGCCGAGCGTTATCCGTACCCGCTGGACGGTGGCGTGCGCGCAGCGGTGTTCAGCCGCCGGGGCGGGATGTTCTTCGGCATCGCCCACCTGCTGGACTACGCCGCGCCCTACGACCGGCCGCTCTACCGCTTCGCCGACTTCAACGCCGGGCGCTGGGCCAGCCGCAACGCGGCGTTCCAGCGGGCCATCAGCGCCGCCAGCGGCATCCCGCTCACGCCGGACGGCGATTTGTTGCGCGGCGACGGCCAGCGCGGCGCGACGCAAGCCGCGGCGCTGTCGCTGGCGCCGCGGCTGGGCGCGTCCGAATCGGAAGCGCGCAGCGCCCTGGAGCTGGGCGACCAGCCGGGCCTGGAGAAGAACGGCTTCTATCGCCGCGTGTTCGAGGCCGCCGAGCGCAACGAGGGCAAACCTCTGCCGCGCGCGGCGGTGCCGGACATCGCACTGTCCAGCCCAAAGATCACCCGCCCTCTGAGCACCCGCTGGTTTGCCGACCGCGTGCAGCAGCGCTGGCAGCGCTGCATGGCGCGCGCGCCGGCGGGTTCGCAGGCGGCTGTTTCATCGCCCGTGGAGCCCTGAGCCATGTCCAACGCACCGACCGTCGAAACCCTGGAAGTGGAAACCGGCGACCGCCCAACGGCCAGCCTGATCGTGCTGCACGGCCTGGGCGCCGACGGCCACGACTTCGAGCCCCTGGCCCAGCAGATGGATTTATCGGCCCTGGGCCCCGTGCGCTGGATCTTTCCGCACGCGCCGGTGCGGCCGGTGACCATCAACGGCGGCTACCGCATGCGCGCCTGGTACGACCTGCTGGGCAGCGAGCTGCAGCGCCGCGAAGACGAGCCGGGCCTGCGCGCCTCGCTCCAGGAAGTGCTGGCCCTGGTGGCGCGCGAGCGCGAGCGCGGCGTGGCGGCACGGCGCATCCTGCTGGCGGGCTTTTCGCAAGGCTGCGCTATGGCGCTGCTGGCGGCCCTGCGCTGCGAGGAGCGCCTGGCGGGCGTGGCGGGCCTCTCTGGCTACCTGCCGCTGGCCAGTCTCACGGCCGCCGAGCGCCACGGCGCCAATGCCGATCTGCCGGTGTTCCTGGCCCACGGCTCCATGGACCCCGTCGTGCCCATGGCCGCGGGCAGCGGCACGCGCGAGCTGCTGCGGCAGCTCGGCCACGAGGTGGAGTGGCACGAGTACCCGATTGGGCACACGGTCAGCGTGGAAGAGCTGGAAGCGCTGCGGACGTGGATATTGAAGACGGCGGCGGCCTGAAAATTCACAGTGCCAAGTCGTACTCGATCGTCAGCGGCGCATGGTCCGAAAACCGCGTCGCCTTGTGGATCGCCGCGCCGCGCGCCGCCTTGGCGATTTCCGGCGTGGCGATTTGATAGTCCAGCCGCCACCCGACATTCTTGGCCCAGGCCTGGCCGCGGTTGCTCCACCACGTGTAGCACTCGTCGGTGGTGTCGGGGTGCAGGTGGCGGTAGACGTCCACCAATTCCAAATCCTTCACCATGCGCGAGAACCATTCGCGCTCTTCCGGCAGGAAGCCGCTGTTCTTCTGGTTGCCGCGCCAGTTTTTCAGGTCAATGGCTTGATGGGCGATATTCAAGTCGCCCACCATCACGAATTCACGGCCCTGGGCGCGCAGCTCCTTCAAATGCTCGAAGAACACCGCCAGGAAGCGGAATTTCGCGGCCTGGCGCTCCTCGCCGCTGGAGCCGCTGGGAAAATAGGCGCTGATGACGCTCAACTTGCGCACGCTGGTATCGAAGCGCGCCTCCACATACCGGCCCTCGGCGTCGAACTCCTCGCAGCCAAAGCCCGAAACAAAATGGCTGGGCTCGCGGCGCGTGTAAATGCCTACGCCTGAATATCCTTTTTTCTGCGCATGGTGAAAATGGCAATGAAAACCCTTGGGGGAAGCGACTTCAACCGGCAGGTCGCAGGCGTGGGCCTTCAGTTCCTGGACACAAATCAGGTCGGCATCCTGTTCGGCCATCCACTCCATGAAACCCTTGGAGGCGGCGGAACGGCAGCCGTTCAAATTGGCGGTAATGATTTTCACGGGCGCGATTCATTGGTTTGCAGCGGGCCGGATTGTCACACCACCACTGCGCGCGGGTGGCGGGGCCGGGCGCCCATGCGGTCCTTGAGCAGGCTCACCAGCGGCAACTCCACACAGCGGCCCAGCAGCATGGTGCCGGCCAGGCCGATGGCGACGGCCAGGGCATACACCAGCACCTCGGGCAGCGCGTGGTACAGGCCCAGCTTGAGCATCACCCAGTAGCTCACGTTGATCAGCAGGATGTGGCCCAGGTAGATGGAGTAGGACACCGAGCCCATGCGTGCCAGCCAGGCCGGCGTGCGCAGCGCCTGCTGCTGCTCCAGGCTCACCAGCGCCATCAGCACGGCGGCCGAGGCCAGGCCCAGGGCCAGCGCGCCCATGTCGGAATGCAGCGGCCAGGGGCCGCGCACCTCCAGCACCACCGCCCCAATGAACAACCCCACCGCCGCCGGCAGCGCCACCCGCGGCAGGCGCAGCGGGTAGCGGCGCGTCCACACGCCCACCACCACGCCGAACAGGAACTGCAGGCAATGTGCATTGGCCATATTGAAAGGCAATTCCACCTGCACCAGCCCAAAAATCCGCGCCAGAATCACGAGCGCCCAAATGGAAAATGCGATAGCACCCAGCCTGACATTCAGCAGCAGCAGGCAGAACAGCACATAGAAAAGCAGCTCATACTGCAGCGACCAGGCCACCCCCACGTATTTCGGCTCGCCCTGGCCCATGAGCAGGAAAATCGTGTCGGGAATGTCGTTCCAGCCCATGCTTATTTGCAGGCCCTTGCCGGCGGCAAGATGGCCTGCGGTGGCAACGACAATGGTCAACGCCAGCACGGCCCAGTAAATCGGAAATATCCGCGAGAACCGGCGCCACAAATAGCGTGGAATACTCTCCGGCCGGCCCAGCTCCTTGAAATGCACGTAGGTGATGATGAAGCCGCTGAGCACGAAAAAGAAATCCACGCCCACGTAGCCGAAGCCAAAGATATTGCCCAGGCCAATATGGCCGGAGAGATGATCCACGCGCATGACATTACCGGCATGCAGCAGCACCACGATGAGGGCGGCCAGGGCGCGGGCGCCTTCTATGGCATCCATCCGGGACGGTGCGCGTGGCGCAGGCGGAATTTGGGAGGAAACGGTCATGGACGGGAGGGCACGGAAAAAGCGTCGGCGGATCATAAGGAGCCACCCCGCGGGCACGGAGGCGGTCCAGCGGCCCCGGCGTGAATTAGTGATGGCGGGCGGCGTGCCGGGCGCGCGCGGGCGCCCCCCTACAATGCCGCGCCCTCGTTTTCACCTCACCAAAGCACGCCCACCATGGACAAGCACCCGATTACCAATGACTCGCTGGCCCAAGACTTCGTGAAGTTCGCAGTGGACGTGGGCGTGCTGCGCTTCGGGGAGTTCAAGACCAAGGCCGGGCGGCTGTCGCCCTACTTCTTCAACGCCGGGCTGTTCGACGACGGCGCCAAGCTCGGCCGCCTGGCGCAGTTCTACGCACAGCGCCTGGTCGCCTCCGGCCTGGAGTTCGACATGCTCTTCGGCCCCGCCTACAAGGGCATCGCGCTGGCCGCGGTCGTGTCGGTGGAGCTGGCGCGCCTGGGCCACAACAAGCCCTACGCCTACAACCGCAAGGAAGCCAAGGATCACGGCGAGGGCGGCACGCTGGTGGGCGCACCGGTGCGCGGGCGGGTGCTGATCATCGACGACGTGATCTCCGCCGGCACCTCGGTGCGCGAGTCCATCGCCATGATCCGCGCCGCCGGCGCCCAGCCCTGCGGCGTGACCATCGCCCTGGACCGCCAGGAAAAGGCCACCGAGAACGGCGCCGACGTGCCCTGGTCCGCCGTGCAGTACGTGCGCGACAAGCTGGGCCTGGCGGTGGTGAACATCGCCGCGCTGTCCGACCTCATGAGCTTCCTGGACCGCAGCGAGGACCCGGCCCTGGCGCAGTTCAAGGCGCCGGTGGCGGCCTACCGCGAGCGCTACGGCGTTTGATCAGCGCCGGCTGAAACACCGGCCGCAAGACATTAAGTCGTCATGCCCGCGAAAGCGGGCATGACGAGATGATGAGTGGCGAGCCTGCCGGTGGAGCAGGACCGTGAATCAGCCCTGCAGCTTCTTCTTCAGCAGCTCGCCCGCCAGGCCCGGATTGGCCTTGCCCTTGCTGGCCTTCATCACCTGGCCGACCAGGGCGTTGAACGCCTTGTCCTTGCCGGCGCGGAACTCGGCCACGGACTTCTCGTTGGCCGCCAGCACCTGCTCGACGATGGCTTCCAGCGCGCCGGTGTCGCTCATCTGCTTGAGGCCCTTGGCCTCGATGAGCGCGTCCACGTCGCCGCCTTCGCCGGCCCACAGGGCGTCGAACACCTGGCGGCCGCCGTTGTTGGAGATGGTGCCGTCGGCGATGCGACCGATCAGCGCACCCAGCGTCGCGGGCGCCACGGGCACCGCCTCGATGGACGAGCCGTCGGCGTTGAGCCGCTTGCTGATCTCGCCCATCAGCCAGTTGGCCACCAGCTTGGGTTGCTTGCAGGCGTCGCGCGCGGCCTCGTAGTAGCGGGCGAAGGCCAGGCTTTGCGTGACCATGCCGGCGTCATAGGCCGGCAGCCCGTCCTGCTGCTGGAAGCGGCCGGCCATGGCCTGGGGCAGCTCGGGCATGTCGGCCTTCACGCGCTCCACCCAGTCCGGCGCGATCACCAGCGGCGGCAGGTCGGGGTCGGGGAAGTAGCGGTAGTCGTGCGCGTCTTCCTTGCTGCGCATGGCGCGGGTCTCGCCGCTGTCCGGGTCGAACAGCACGGTGGCCTGCTCGATGGACAAGCCGTCCTCGATCTGGTCGATCTGCCACTGCACCTCGTAGTCGATGGCTTGCTGCAGGAAGCGGAAGGAGTTGAGGTTCTTGATCTCGCGCCGCGTGCCGAAGGGCTCGCCGGGGCGGCGCACCGAGACGTTGGCGTCGCAGCGGAAGGAGCCTTCCTGCATGTTGCCGTCGCAGATGCCGAGCCACACCACCAGCGCGTGCAGCGCGCGGGCGTAGCCCACGGCTTCCAGGCTGGAGCGCATTTCCGGCTCGGAAACGATCTCCAGCAGCGGCGTGCCCGCGCGGTTGAGGTCGATGCCGGTGAGGCCGTGGTAGTCCTCGTGCAGGCTCTTGCCCGCGTCCTCTTCCAGGTGGGCGCGGGTGAGATTGATGCGCTTCTTCTCCTCGCCGGCCAGGAACTCGATCACGCCGCCCTGGACGACGGGAATCTCGTACTGGCTGATCTGGTAGCCCTTGGGCAGGTCCGGATAGAAGTAGTTCTTGCGCGCAAAGATCGACTGGCGCGCCACCTTGGCGCCCACGGCCAGGCCGAAGCGGATGGCCCGCTCCACGGCGCCGCGGTTGGGCACGGGCAGCGTGCCGGGCAGCGCCAGATCCACGGGGCTGGCCTGGGTGTTGGGCGCGGCGCCGAAGGCGGTGGAGGCGCCGCTGAAGATCTTGCTCGCGGTGGAGAGCTGGGCGTGCGTCTCCAGGCCGATGACGACCTCGTAGCCGCGTATGAGTTTGGGCGTGGTCATGGTGCGGGGATCAGAAGCCGGCGGGCGCGCGCAGGTGGTGGTCGGTGGCCTGCTGGAAGGCGTGGGCCGTGTGCAGCAGTTGGCCTTCGGCGAAGTAGTTGCCGATGAGCTGCAGGCCCACGGGCATGCCGCCCTCGCCAAAGCCGGCCGGCACGCTCATGCCGGGCAGGCCCGCGAGGCTGGCGGGCAGGGTGAAGATGTCGGCGAGGTAGGCCGCCACGGGATCGTCGCCCTTGTCACCCAAGCGCCATGCGACGCTGGGAGCCACCGGCCCGGCGATGACGTCGCAGTCGTTGAAACACTGCTGGAAGTCGTCGGCGATCATGCGGCGCAGCTTCTGCGCCTGCAGGTAGTAGGCGTCGTAGTAGCCGTGCGAGAGCACGTAGGTGCCGATCATGATGCGGCGCTTGACCTCGGCGCCGAAGCCCTGGGCGCGCGTCTTCTTGTACATGTCCACCAGGTCGCCGTAGCTCTGGGCGCGCTGGCCGTAGCGCACGCCGTCGTAGCGCTGCAGGTTGGAGCTGGCCTCGGCCGGGGCAATGATGTAGTAGACGGGGATGGAGAGCTCCGTGCGCGGCAAGCTCACCTCCACCAGCGTCGCGCCCAGCTTCTCCAGCTCGGCCAGGGCGCCGCGCACGGCGCCGTTGACGTCGGCCGCCAGCGCCGCGGGGAAGAATTCTTTGGGCAGGCCCACGCGCAGGCCTTGCAGCGGTTTACCCGGCGTGGCGCCTTCGCGGGCGGCCAACATCTGCGCGTGGTAGTCCTCGGCGGGGCGGTCGGCGCTGGTAGCGTCGCGCTCGTCGAAGCCGGTCATGGCCGACAGCAGCAGGGCGCAGTCCTCGGCGGAGCGGGCCATGGGGCCGGCCTGGTCCAGGCTGGAGGCGAAGGCGATCATCCCGTAGCGCGAGCAGCGGCCATAGGTGGGCTTGATGCCGGTGATGCCGCTGAAGCTCGCGGGCTGGCGGATGGAGCCGCCGGTGTCGGTGCCGGTGGCCGCGGGCAGCAGCCGCGCCGCCACCGCCGCCGCCGAGCCGCCGGAGCTGCCGCCGGGCACGCGCGAGCGGTCCCAGGGGTTGAGCACCGCGCCCCAGGCCGAGTTCTCGTTGGCCGAGCCCATGGCGAACTCGTCGCAGTTGAGTTTTCCAAGGCTCACCATGCCCGCGGCCGACAGCTTGGCCACCACGGTCGCGTCGAAGGGGCTCTGGTAGCCCTTGAGCATCTTGGAGCCCGCGGTGGTCGGCGCCGCGGCGGTCACGAAGATGTCCTTGTGCGCGATGGGCACGCCGGTGAGCGCCGAGGCGTTGCCGGCGGCGCGGCGCGCGTCGGCGGCCTGCGCGGCGGCCAGGGCGCCTTCGGCGTCCACGTGGACGAAAGCGCCGAGCTGTTGGTGGTCCGCAACCCGTGCAAGCAGGTGTTGCGTGAGCTCGGTGCTGGAAATGTCCTTGGCGGACAAGGCGCGCGACAATTCGGCCACGCCCAGCGCGTGCGGTTGCTGCTTCATTCGATCACCTGGGGCACGAGGAAGAGGCCGTCCTCGACGGCCGGGGCGCTGCGCTGGTTGAGCTCGCGCTGGTCGGTTTCGCTCACGCGGTCCTCGCGCAGGCGCAACTGCACTTCCGCCAGCGCCGACAAGGGCGTGTACAGCGGCTCCACGCCGCTGGTGTCCACCGCGCGCATCTGCTCGACGATGGTGAAGAAACCGTTGAGCTGCTGGAGCATCGCGGCCTGTTCGTCGGCCTGCAGTTCGAGGCGGGCGAGGTGGGCGATGCGGCTCACGTCCGAGGGGCTGAGGGCCATGGCAATAGTGCTCGGGTTCAGGCGATTGCAGGGTCGCCGAAAGGCGGCGATCCAGGGGGATCGGGTATTATCGCCCGTTACCCAGAACCCACCGGGGCGGAGCGCGTGCAGGCGTTTTCCGGGGCGCGCGAAGCAGTTGAAACGCCCCCGAGAGCCTTCACAAACGCGAGCCGCGCCGGCGGGTTTTTTGTGCAGGAACCTTTTTCAGCTGGCGCAGGCAAGGCGGCTCTTATCAGCCCCCTGCGTCGCGGCTACGAGCCGCACTCAACCCCGCAGCTTCGATGACGAATTCCGGCGTTCGACCCCCGCCGCGGCTTGGCGCTTTCCCAGCCTGAGGCGCATGCGCCCTCCGCGCGCGATCGAACCCCGCTGACGCTGATCCCCCACCATGTTTGAAACCTTCCGGCGCTACTTCTCGACCGACCTGGCCATCGACCTCGGGACCGCCAACACCCTGATCTACGTCCGCGACAAGGGCATCGTGCTCGACGAGCCCTCCGTGGTCGCCATCCGCCACGAGGGCGGGCCCAACGGCAAGAAGACCATCCAGGCCGTGGGCGCCGAGGCCAAGGCCATGCTGGGCAAGGTGCCCGGCAACATCGACGCCATACGGCCCATGAAGGACGGCGTGATCGCCGACTTCACCGTCACCGAGCAGATGCTCAAGCAGTTCATCAAGATGGTGCATCCGCGCTCGGTGCTCAAGCCCAGCCCGCGCATCATCATCTGCGTGCCCTGCGGCTCCACCCAGGTCGAGCGCCGCGCCATCCGCGAGTCCGCGCTGGGCGCGGGCGCGTCCGAGGTCTACCTGATCGAGGAACCCATGGCTGCCGCCATCGGCGCCGGGCTGCCGGTGTCCGAGGCTTCCGGCTCCATGGTGGTGGACATCGGCGGCGGCACGACCGAGGTCGGCGTCATCTCCCTGGGCGGCATGGTCTACAAGGGCAGCGTGCGCGTGGGCGGCGACAAGTTCGACGAAGCCATCATCAACTACATCCGCCGCAACTACGGCATGTTGATCGGCGAGCCCACGGCCGAGTCCATCAAGAAGAACATCGGCTCGGCCTTCCCCGGCTCCGAGGTCAAGGAGATCGAGGTCAAGGGCCGCAACCTGAGCGAAGGCGTGCCGCGCAGCTTCACCATCAGCTCCAACGAGATCCTGGAAGCGCTCACCGACCCGCTCAACAACATCGTCTCCAGCGTCAAGAACGCGCTGGAGCAGACCCCACCGGAGCTGGGCGCCGACATCGCCGAGCGCGGCATGATGCTCACCGGCGGCGGCGCGCTGCTGCGCGACCTGGACCGGCTGCTGGCCGAGGAAACCGGCCTGCCCGTGCTGGTCGCCGAAGACCCGCTGACCTGCGTCGTCCGCGGCTGCGGCATGGCGCTGGAGCGCATGGAGCGCCTGGGCAGCATCTTCACGTCCGAATAAGGCGACGCGCGCCGCGCACCGCGCCTGAGAGCAGCCCCGACTTCCGCCGCACGCGCCATGGCCCTGGGCACCCTGGACCGGACCCCGCCGCCCTTCTTCAGGCAAGGTCCGTCGGCGCTGACCAAGCTGCTGCTTTTTGCGGCACTGGCGCTGTTCCTGATGGTTGCCGACGCCCGCTTCGCGCTGGTGCAGCAGGCCCGCGCCGTGCTGGCCACGCTGCTGCTGCCCGTGGAGCGCACGCTGGCCGTGCCGGTGGGGCTGGTGGAGGAGGGCTACGTCTACGTGCAGGGGCTCAAGGTGGCGCGCGCCGCCGAGGAGGCCGCGCTCAAGCGCCTGGCCACGCAGTCGCTGCAGGCCGCGCGCGTGCAGCAGCTGGAGTCCGAAAACGCCAAGCTGCGCGCGCTGCTGGAGCTGCGCCCGTCCATCACGGCACGCTCGCAGGCCGCCGAGGTGCTGTGGGAGGCAAGCGATCCCTACACGCGCAAGGTCATCATCGACCGCGGCGCCAAGCAGGGCGTCGCGCTGGGCGCGCCGGTGGTGGACGAGCACGGCGTGCTGGGCCAAGTGACGCGGCTGTACCCGCTGTCGGCCGAAGTCACGCTGCTGTCGGACAAGGACGCCGCCATTCCCGTGCTCAACGGCCGCACGCAGCAGCGCGGCGCGGCCTTCGGCGGCGTCAACAACGCGCTGGAGCTGCGCTTCATGGCCGCCAACGCCGACGTGCAGCCGGGCGACCCCATCCTCACCTCCGGGCTGGACGGCGTGTACCCGCCGGGCCTGGCCGTGGCCACGGTGGAGCGCATCGACCGCCAGGCCGAGGGCGGCTTCGCCCGCGTGAGCCTCAAGACCGCGGCCAAGATGGACGACGTGCACCACCTGCTGGTGCTGGAGCCCATCAGCCGCCAGTTGCCCCCGCGGCCCGACCCCAAGCAGGACGCACTGGCCGCCAGCGGGGGGCCGCGATGATCATGCCCCGCGGCTCGGACCAGCTCCTGCTGCCGGCCAACCCCATCTTCATCTGGTTCGCGCTGCTGGCGGCGCTGGCCATCAACCTGCTGCCGCTGGGCCGCCAGCCCGCCATGCCGGACCTGCTGGCGCTGGTGCTGGTGTTCTGGAACGTGCACCAGCCCCGGCGCATCGGCGTGGGCGTGGCCTTCATGGGCGGGCTGGTGATGGACGTGCACCACGGCGCGCTGCTGGGCCAGCACGCGCTGGCGTATTCGCTGCTGTCCTACTTCGCCATCACCGTGCACCGGCGGCTGCGCTGGTTCAGCGTGCTGGAGCAGGCGCTGCAGATCGCACCGCTGTTCCTGGGCGCGCACCTGGTGTCGCTGGTCATACGCATGATCGCCGGCGACATGTTCCCGGGCTGGAGCCTGCTGCTGGCGCCTCTCTTCGAGACGCTGCTGTGGCCGCTGGCCGCCTGGCTGCTGCTGGCGCCGCAGCGCCGCGCGCCCGACCCGGACGAGAACCGGCCGCTGTAAGCCGCGCCGGCCCTCCAGTCCACCAAGGATTCACGCCGCGCGCCCGGCCGCCCGCCATGCAGCACCGCCCGCCACGCCAAAATCCCCGCGCCTGCACGGCGGCGGCGACTCGCGCAAAGTGCGCGCCCTCCCACCCCGGCAGCGCCACTGCCCCTTGCCAGCGTGACTGAACTTCGCAACGTCGAGCGCGAACTGCACCGCTTCCGCAGCCGTGTACTGGCGGCGGCGGCCTTCGTCCTGCTGGGCTTCGGCCTGGTGGGCGCCCGGCTCTTCTACCTGCAGGTGCTGCAGCACGACGCGCTGTCCGCGCGCGCCGAGGCCAATCGCATCGCCGTGCTGCCCTCCGTGCCCAACCGCGGCCTGATCGTGGACCGCAACGGTGTGATCCTGGCCACCAACTACTCGGCCTACACGCTGGAGATCACGCCCTCCAAGGTCGAGCAGCCGCTGGAGCGCGTCATCGAACAGCTCGGCGAGCTGGTGGAAGTCACCCCGCGCGACCGCCGCCGCTTCAAGCGGCTGCAGGAAGAAAGCAAGAACTTCGACTCGCTGCCCATACGCAACCGGCTCACGGACGCCGAGGTGGCGCGCTTCACGGCGCAGCGCTTCCGCTTCCCCGGCGTGGAGGTGAAGGCGCGCCTCTTCCGCCAGTACCCGCTGGGCGAGACCGGCAGCCACCTCATCGGCTACATGGGCCGCATCAACCAGGCCGAGAAGAAGGCCATGGAGGATTGGGACGAGGACCTGCAGGCCAACTACCGCGGCACCGACTACATCGGCAAGCTGGGCGTGGAGCAGAGCTACGAGACCATGCTCCACGGCACCACGGGCTTCGAGGAGGTGGAGACCAGCGCCGGCGGCCGCGCCGTGCGCCGGCTGCGCACCCACCCGCCCACGCCGGGCAACACGGTGGTGCTGTCGGTGGACATCAAGCTGCAGGCCATGGTGGAGGAGCTCTTCGGCGACCGCCGCGGCGCGCTGGTGGCCATGGACCCGCGCACGGGCGAGGTGCTGGCCTTCGTCAGCAAGCCCACCTTCGACCCCAACCTGTTCGTGGACGGCATCGACGTGGAGAACTGGCGCGAGCTCAACGAGTCCATCGACAAGCCGCTGCTCAACCGCGCGCTGCGCGGCACCTACCCGCCGGGCTCCACCTTCAAGCCCTTCATGGCCATCGCGGCGCTGACCACGGGCAAGCGCAACGCCGGCCAGATCATTTACGACAACGGCAGCTTCCAGTTCGGCAACCACACCTTCCGCAGCCACGGCGACCACGGACTGGGCCCGGTGGACATGCACCGCTCCATCGTCATGTCCAGTAACGTCTACTACTACTCGCTGGCCAACGAGATGGGGGTGGACCTGATGCACGACCAGCTGGAGCCCTTCGGCTTCGGCCGGCGCACGGGCATAGACATCCAGGGCGAATCCACCGGCCTGCTGCCCAGCACCGAGTGGAAGCGCCGTGCGTACAAACGGCCGGAGCAGCAGAAGTGGTTCGCCGGCGAAACCATCTCGCTGGGCATTGGCCAGGGCTACAACAACTTCACCATGCTGCAGATCGCCACGGCCATGTCCACGCTGCTGTCCGGCGGCGAGCGCAACAAGCCGCACCTGGTGCACGAGGTGCAGGACGTGGTGACCCACGCCAAGCGCGAGGTGCACCCCGAGCCGCTGCCGCCGCTGGGCCTGAAGCCGGAGCACGTGGAAATCATCAAGCGCGCCATGTACGGCGTGACGCAGGAAGGCACCTCCACCAAGGTCTTCGCCGGCGCCCCGTACAAGAGCGGCGGCAAGACCGGCACGGCGCAGGCCGTGACCATCCGCCAGAACGAGCGGTACAACGCCGGGCGGCTGGCCGAGCACCAGCGCGACCACTCGCTGTACCTGGCCTTCGCGCCGCTGGAGGCGCCCACCATCGCGCTGGCGGTGATCGTAGAGAACGCGGGCTTCGGCGCCGCGGCGGCCGCGCCCATCGCGCGGCGCGTCTTCGACTACTGGCTGCTGGGCAACTACCCCAGCGAGGCCGACGTGGCCGCCACGCGCCGCGGCGAGAGCGTGGCCCCCATAGGCACACCGCGCCGCGTGGAGGACGTGCCCCTGCCCGGCACCGCCGACTTGGCCGCCGGCTTCTCCGTGCCGCAAAGCGTGGCACAGGGCGCGGCGGCGGAGGTGAAGCGATGAGCGCTGCAATTCTGGAGAAACCCACCCTGTGGCAGCGGCTGCGGCCGGTGCTCTCGGGGTTCGACCTGCTGCTCATGTTGGGCGTGCTGGCGCTGGCCGCGGGCGGCCTGGTGACCATGTACTCCGCCGGCTACGACCACGGCACGCGCTTCGTGGACCATGGCCGCAACATGCTGTTGGGCGTGGCCATCCTGTTCCTGGTGGCGCAGGTGCCGCCGCAGCGGCTGATGCAGTTGGCCGTGCCGCTGTACGGCCTGGGCGTGGCGCTGCTGGTGGCCACGCTGCTGTTCGGCATCACCAAGAAGGGCGCCACGCGCTGGCTCAACGTGGGCGTGGTGATCCAGCCCAGCGAGATCCTGAAGATCGCCACGCCGCTGATGGTGGCGTGGTGGTTCCACCGCCGCGAGGGGCAGGCGCGGCGCAGCGACTTCTTCATCGCCTTCGGCCTGGTGCTGCTGCCCTTCGCGCTGGTGGCCAAGCAGCCGGACCTGGGCACGGCGCTGCTGATCTTCTCGTCCGGCCTGTACGTGATCTTCTTCGCCGGGCTGCCCTGGCGGCTGATCCTGCCGGTGTTCATCGCCGGCGCCATAGGCATTGGGGCGCTCATCGCCAGCGAGGACCAGATCTGCCAGCCCGGCGTGGACTGGCCGCTGCTGCACGACTACCAGCAGCACCGCATCTGCACGCTGCTGGACCCGAGCAAGGATCCGCTGGGCAAGGGTTTCCACACCATCCAGGGCATGATCGCCATCGGCTCCGGCGGCATGAGCGGCAAGGGCTTCATGAAGGGCACGCAGACGCACCTGGAGTTCATTCCCGAGCGCACCACGGACTTCGTCTTCGCCGCCTTCTCCGAGGAGTTCGGCCTGGCCGGCACGCTGAGCCTGCTGCTGGGCTTCACCTTCCTGATCGTGCGCGGCCTGCTGATCGCGGCGGAGGCGCCGACAACGTTCGCGCGCTTCCTGGCCGGCGCCATCTCCATGAGCTTCTTCACCTACGCCTTCGTGAACATGGGCATGGTCAGCGGCATCCTGCCCGTGGTGGGCGTGCCGCTGCCCTTCATCAGCTACGGCGGCACGGCCATGGTCACGCTTGGGCTGAGCCTGGGGATGCTGATGTCGATCGCGCGCAGCCGGCGGCTGATGCAGTCTTGAGCAGCGGGCGGGCCGGTGCGCCGGCTCGCGATCGTTCAGTTTTTTGTACTTGAGGCCCCCATTGAATGGGCCTCATCGTTCAGATTTCTGAACGACGAGGCCGTGGGGCGCGCCGCAGCCTGCGCCTCACCTCATCCCGCCGCCCCCGCATCCGGCCGCGGCTCGCCGGGCGCGGGCAGGGCGGGCAGGGCGTCATCCGGTGTTGCCTCCTGCGGCGGCAATTTGAAACGCACGCTCACGCGCGTGCCGGGCATGGCGTGGGTGGCACGGTCGTAGGTGTCGTCCAGGGTGATCTCGGCGTTGTGGCGCTGCGCGATCTCGCGAACGATGGCCAGGCCCAGGCCGCTGCCGTCCACGTTGGTGCCCAGCGCGCGGTAGAAGGGCTGGAACACCAGCTCGCGCTCCGCCGGGGCGATGCCGGGGCCGGAGTCCTCCACCTGCAGCAGCAGCACGGGCTGCTCGGGGCCGGAGGCCGGGTCCAGGCACACGCGCACCGTCACCGTGCCGTCCGCGGGCGTGTACTGCAGCGCGTTGTCCACCAGGTTGCGCACCAGCTCGCCCACCAGCACGGGCTGGCCGGCGAGCGGCGGCAGCGACTCGCCCTCGTCCGGGCCCTCGTAGCCCAGGTCTATGCGCTTGTCCATGGCCTTGGGCACGAGGTCGTGCACGGCCTCGGTGGCCAGCCGCGCCAGGTCGAAGGACTGCACGCGGCGCGACTGCTCGTCGTCCTCGGCGCGGGCCATGGACAGCAACTGGTTGACCATGTGCGCCGCGCGCTGGCTGGACAGGGCGATCTGCTGCAGCGAGCGCTTCACGGCCTGCGGCTCGCTGCCGGCGTCGATTTCGCGCTGGGCCAGCTCGGCCTGCATGCGCAGCCCGGCCAGCGGCGTCTTGAGCTGGTGCGCGGCGTCGGCCAGGAAGTGCTTTTGCGACTTCATGGACGTGTCCAGCCGCTGCAGCAGGTCGTTGATGGCGCGCACCAGCGGCGTGACCTCCTCGGGGGCGTCGCGCTCGTCGATGGGGCTCAAGTCCTGGCTCTCGCGCTGGCGGATGCGGCGCTGCAGGTCGTTCAGGGGCGCCAGGCCGCGCGCCAGGGCCAGCCACACCAGCAGCACCGCCACGGGCAGGATCACGAACTGCGGCAGGATCACGCCCTTGATGATCTCGGTGGCCAGGCGGGAGCGGCGGTCCAGCGTCTCGGCCACCTGCACCAGGGGTGGCTCCTCGTCCAGGGCCAGCGGCATGGCCAGGCGTACGGAGGCCACGCGCACGGGCTCGTCCTGCATCTGGTCGTCGCGGAAACGCAGCTCGCCCGCGGGCGCCGGGTCGCCGGTGGGCGGGGGCAGCTCGCGGTCGCCGGCCACCAGCTCGCCGTGCGTGCCCAGCACCTGGAAGTAGAACTGGCCCGTGTCGTCGGCGCGCAGCGTGTCGCCCAGCGTCTCCACGATGCGCTCGGGCGCCAGCACCGCGCGCCCGGCCTCGCTTTCCACCACCACGCGCCGCGCCAGGGTGCGGGCCATCTCGCCCAGGTCGCGGTCGTAGGGGCGGTGGGCGATGCCCTGCGCCACCAGGTAGGTGATGCTCACGCTCATGGGCCACAGCAGCAGCAGCGGCGCGAGCATCCAGTCCAGGATCTCGCCGAAGAGGGAGCGTTGTTCGCGGGAGGAGGAAAACATCGTCGCGGGCGCCGCAGTCAGGTTGGGCGCCGCGACGGCTGCGCGGCGGCGCGGGAAGCCGGTGGTGGGCCGGGGATCAGCCGGAGATCTTCTCCAGGCAGTAGCCCAGGCCGCGCACGGTGGCGATGCGGATGGGGCCCTGCTCGATCTTCTTGCGCAGGCGGTGGATGTAGACCTCGATGGCGTTGTTGCTCACCTCTTCGCCCCATTCGCACAGGCGCTCGACGAGCTGGTCCTTGCTCACCAGGCGCCCGGCGCGCTGCAGCAGCACCTCCAGCAGCGAGAGCTCGCGGGCGGAGAGATCGATCATCTGGTCGTTGATGTAGGCCACGCGGCCCGTGGCGTCGAAGGACAGCGGCCCGTGCTTGATGACGTTGGAGGCCGTGCCCAGGCCGCGGCGCGTGAGGGCGCGCACGCGCGCCTCCAGCTCGGCCAGCGCGAAGGGCTTGGCCATGTAGTCGTCCGCGCCCAGATCCAGCCCCTTGACGCGCTGCTCAATGCCGTCGGCAGCCGTCAGAATGAGCACCGGTACCGCGGAGCCGCGCGCACGCAGCTTGCGCAGCACCTCGAAGCCGTGGAGCTTGGGCAGGCCCAGGTCCAGGATGAGCAGGTCGAACTCGTGGGAGGACAGCGCGGCGTCGGCCTCGGTCCCGCTGCTGACTTGGTCCACCGCGTAGCCGCTGTTGCGCAGCGAGCGCAGCAGGCCGTCAGCCAGCACCTGGTCGTCTTCGGCAATCAGGATGCGCATCGCCGGGTCTCCTTGATATTCATGGCGCGAGAAGCACTACCGCCCTTGCATCGGACGGCGCAAGCTCCATTTTAGGGAGTCGGCGCCGTCCGTCCCCACAACGCAATGCCCCTTCATCACTGTATAGACATACAGTTCTGAGATAAAATCATGGCCACGAAATCGGAGAAAGCAATGGACGCACCTGTGAAGGCACTCAACACCGAAAAAGCCAAGGCCCTGCAGGCGGCGCTGGCCCAGATCGAAAAGCAGTTCGGCAAGGGCTCGATCATGCGGTTGGGCGAGGGCGAGGCGATCGAGGACATCCAGGTCGTCTCCACCGGCTCGCTGGGCCTGGACATCGCGCTGGGGGTGGGCGGTCTGCCGCGTGGCCGCGTGATTGAGATCTACGGCCCGGAATCGTCGGGCAAGACGACGCTGACGCTGCAGGTCATCGCCGAGATGCAGAAGCAAAACGGCGTGTGCGCCTTCATCGACGCCGAGCATGCGCTGGACGTGCAGTACGCGCAGAAGCTGGGCGTGAATCCGCACGAGCTGCTCATCAGCCAGCCCGATACCGGCGAGCAGGCGCTGGAAATCACCGACGCGCTGGTGCGGTCGGGTTCGGTGGACCTCATCGTCATCGACTCGGTAGCCGCGCTCACGCCCAAGGCTGAAATCGAAGGCGAGATGGGCGACTCCCTGCCCGGCCTGCAGGCCCGCCTGATGAGCCAGGCGCTGCGCAAGCTCACCGCCACGATCAAGAAGACCAACTGCATGGTCATCTTCATCAACCAGATCCGCATGAAGATCGGCGTGATGTTCGGCAACCCCGAAACCACCACCGGCGGCAATGCGCTCAAGTTCTACGCCTCGGTGCGCCTGGACATCCGCCGCATCGGCAGCATCAAGAAGGGCGAGGAGGTCATCGGCAACGAGACCAAGGTCAAGGTGGTGAAGAACAAGGTCAGCCCGCCGTTCAAGACGGCCGAGTTCGACATCCTCTACGGCGAGGGCATCAGCCGCGAGGGCGAGATCATCGACATGGGCGTGGCCGCCAAGATCGTGGACAAGTCCGGCGCCTGGTACGCCTACCAGGGCGAGAAGATCGGCCAGGGCAAGGACAACGCCCGCGAATTCCTGCGCGAGAACACCGACGTGGCGCTGGAAATCGAGAACAAGGTGCGCGAAGCCATGGGCATCCCGCTACTGCCGGTGCCTGCCGCCGGTGCTGACGGCGCCAAGGCCGCCGCTGCCGAGTAAATGCCCACAGCCGGGCCGCGGGTGGCGGCATGAAGCAGTCGCTGTCGCTCAAGGCCCGCGCGCTGGCCATGCTGGCGCGGCGCGAGCACAGCCGCAGCGAGCTGCGCCGCAAGCTGCTGCCCCATGCCCGCGCCGCGGCGCTGGAAAAAGCCGCCGGGGCGGCCGTGACGCCCCGCAACCCTGACGATTTGCACCGCTTGCCCGGCCCGGCGCCTGCCCGGCCGGGCATTTTTTCGTCCAGGAACGCTGCCGGGGCCCCGCCGAAAGCCGGCCCGCGCCGCGGCGGCTGGGGCTCGCGCGGCGCTCGCGCGGGGCAGGGCGGCGGTGTGGCGGACGGGTCGGATGAGGCGGACAGCGCCTGGGCCGCCGGCCGCGCCCCGGACCGGGCCGACGACTTCGACGTGCCCGCGCCGCCGCCCGCCCAGCCTGCCGTGGACACCGCCGCCGCTTGGGCCGAGGCCGACAGCGACCTCGACGTGCTGCTGGACTGGCTGCAGGCCCACCGCTATTTGTCGGAGGAGCGCTTCGTGGAGTCGCGCGTGCATGCGCGCGCCGGGCGCTTCGGCAACCTGCGCATACGCCAGGAGCTGGCGCAGCACGGCGTGGCCTTGGGCGAGGAGGCGGCGCAGCAGTTGCGCGATACCGAGCTGGAACGCTGCCGCGACGTGTGGGCGCGCAAGTTCGGCGGCGAGCCGCCGGCCGACGCCGCGGCGCGCGCGCGGCAGATGCGCTTCCTGGCCGCGCGCGGCTTCAGCGCCGACGTCATTCGCCGCGTGCTGCAGGCCAGGGACGACTGAGGCCGGCACGGCCGCCAAGGCTTGATCCGGCACAAGCTGGCGGTCAAGCCCGCGTAAGTTTTTGCGCAGGAAGCGCGTGCTACATTGCGCGCCGTTTGCCACGCCCAAAGGCCCAGGAATCCCGTAGTTGTGGGATCCATTGCCGCAGTTCCATGGCCTCTATGCCAGCTGTCCTTCTGCGAAACGCGACTGCCATCCGCCCAAAGCGCGGCGTGGCGGGCGCATTGCGTGGCGATGGCATCGGTGGCGGCCACGGCGCTGCAGCCTTGCGCGGCAGGCGTTCACTACGTGTTCTCCACGCGGGATCGGCCCATCAGAGGCGCCCAAAATCCCGGCCGGCCGGCTGACAAGGCCCGCGCCGACCCAATCCACCCCCAGAGTCACAGCCCCATGAAGATCCACGAATACCAAGGCAAGGAATTGCTGCGCCAGTTCGGCGTGCCGGTGCCGCGCGGCTACCCGGCCTTCACCGTCCAGGAGGCGGTGGAAGCCGCTCAGAAGCTCGGCGGCAACGTCTGGGTGGTGAAGGCGCAGATCCACGCCGGTGGTCGCGGCAAGGGCGGCGGCGTCAAGCTCGGCCGCTCCATTGACGACGTCAAGGCGCTGGCCGGCGAAATCCTGGGCATGCAGCTCAAGACGCACCAGACCGGCCCCGAAGGCCAGAAGGTCCGCCGCCTGCTGATCGAGGAAGGCGCCGACATCAAGAAGGAATACTACGTCGCCGCGCTGACCGACCGCGCAACGCAGAAGGTCGCGATGATGGCCAGCTCCGAAGGCGGCATGGACATTGAGGAAGTGGCCCACGCCACCCCCGAGAAGATCCTCAAGGTGTTCGTGGAGCCCGCCGCCGGCCTGACCGACGAGCAGGCCCTGTTCCTGGCCCAAGGCATCGGCGTTCCCGAAGCCAGCCAGGCGCAAGCGGTGGAAGTGCTCAAGGGCCTGTACCGCTGCTACATGGAAACCGACGCCTCGCTGGCCGAGATCAACCCGCTGATCCTGGAAGGCAACGGCAACATCAAGGCCCTGGACGCGAAGTTCAACTTCGACGCCAACGCCCTGTTCCGCCACCCCGAGATCGTCGCCTACCGCGACCTCGACGAAGAGGATCCGGCTGAAGTCGAGGCCTCCAAGTTCGACCTGGCCTACATCAGCCTGGACGGCAACATCGGTTGCCTGGTCAACGGCGCCGGCCTGGCCATGGCCACCATGGACACCATCAAGCTCTTCGGCGGCGAGCCGGCGAACTTCCTGGACGTCGGCGGCGGCGCCACGGCCGAGAAGGTCACCGAGGCCTTCAAGATCATGCTGAAGAACCCGGAAGTCAAAGGCATCCTGGTCAACATCTTCGGCGGCATCATGCGCTGCGACACCATCGCCGAAGGCGTGATCGCCGCTTGCAAGGCGGTGAACCTGTCCGTGCCGCTGGTCGTGCGCATGAAGGGCACCAACGAGGACCTGGGCAAGAAGATGCTGGCCGACTCCGGCCTGCCCATCATCTCGGCCGACACGATGGCCGAGGCCGCCACCAAGATCGTGGCCGCGGTGAAGTGATCCGCGCTGTCCTGCACTGAATCTCGGAAGAACACCCCATGAGCATCCTCATCAACAAGGACACCCGCGTCATCACCCAGGGCATCACGGGTAAGACCGGCCAGTTCCACACCCTGGGCTGCCAGGCCTACGCCAACGGCAAGAACTGCTTCGTCGCCGGCGTGAACCCCAAGAAGGCCGGCGAGAAGTTTGCCGACATTCCCATCTACGCCAGCGTCAAGGAAGCCAAGGGCGAAACCGGCGCCACCGTGTCGGTGATCTACGTGCCGCCCGCGGGCGCCGCTGCCGCCATCTGGGAAGCCGTGGAAGCCGACCTGGACCTGGCCATCTGCATCACCGAAGGCATCCCCGTACGGGACATGCTGGAAGTGCGCAACAAGATGAAGGCCAAGATCGCCGCCGGCGGCAAGGAAACGCTGCTGCTGGGCCCCAACTGCCCCGGCCTGATCACGCCCGACGAGATCAAGATCGGCATCATGCCCGGCCACATCCACCGCAAGGGCCGCATCGGCGTGGTCTCGCGCTCCGGCACGCTGACCTATGAAGCCGTGGCGCAGCTCACCGAAATCGGCCTGGGCCAGAGCTCGGCCGTGGGCATCGGCGGCGACCCGATCAATGGCCTCAAGCACATCGACGTGATGCGCATGTTCAACGACGATCCGGACACGGACGCCGTGATCATGATCGGCGAGATCGGCGGCCCCGACGAAGCCGAAGCCGCCCAATGGTGCAAGGCCAACATGAAGAAGCCCATCGTCGGCTTCATCGCCGGCGTCACCGCCCCGGCCGGCAAGCGCATGGGCCACGCCGGCGCGCTGATCTCCGGCGGCGCCGACACCGCTGACGCCAAGCTCGCCATCATGGAAGAGTGCGGCTTCAAGGTGACGCGCAACCCGTCCGAGATGGGCAAGCTGCTCAAGGCCATGCTCTAAGCAAGGCCTGCAACGCGCCGCCGCGGTTGGGAACAATTCCCGGCCGCGCGGCGCGGCGTTCGTAGTACTACGAACGCTGACGGCGGATTCGCTGCCTAAACTCCGGCGGCGCTCGAGGGGGCTTCGGCCCTCTTTCCTTTTCCCCCCTCCATTTCCGCTGTCGTCCCATGGAAATCATGTCCGCTGCCTTTTGGGCGGCCCTCGGTTCGATCATCGTCGCCAACATCCTGCTGTCGGGCGACAACGCCGTCGTGATCGCACTGGCCGCGCGTTCCCTGCCGCCGCACCAGCAAAAGAAGGCCATCTTCTGGGGCAGCGCCGCCGCCATCGTGATGCGAATCGTGCTCACGCTCATCGCGGTCAAGATGCTCTCGCTGCCCTACCTCAAGATCGTGGGCGGGCTGCTGCTGGTCTACATCGGCGTGACGCTGCTGCTGGAGGAGGACGACGAGGAGGACGACGGCAAGCACGCCAGCACCGGCATGATGGCCGCCATCCGCACCATCCTCGTGGCCGACCTGGTGATGAGCCTGGACAACGTGCTGGCCGTGGCCGCCGCGGCCAAGGGCGACACGGTGCTGCTGGTCGTGGGCCTGGGCGTGAGCATCCCGCTGATCATCTTCGGCAGCACCATGCTGCTCAAGGTGATGGAGCGCTTCCCCATCATCATCACGCTGGGCGCGGCGCTGCTGGGCTTCCTGGCCGGCGAGATGCTGCTCACCGACCCGGCCGTCACCGCCTGGTACGGCTCGGAGCTGCCGCACAGCACGGTCAACGTCGCCGGCGCCGTCGGCGCGCTCGCGGTGGTGGGCATCGGCCTGGCGCTGCAGCGCCGCTCGCGCGCGGCCAAGGAACGCGAGCAAGCCTCCGCTCAACGAGCCTGAGCTTCACAAGGCGCCCGCAGCGGCGCTCCGCACTGAAGCTGCCGGCCCGGCTCACGGCCGCCCTCACGACGCCCGCAAAGCGCAAGCTCCGCGGGCGTCGCGCTTTTGGAGTCCAGATCGCGCATTTTGGACAGGGTTTCCCATGCAATGGGCCCGCAACGGCCGAGGCTGCAGCAACTAAAGCTTGCCGCGGGGGCGGGCCTCTGGTGAAATCCAGTTTCCCGAAGGGGAGTAGCTCTCCAGCGCACCACGGGCCACTACGGCCGCGGCGCGCCGGATCGGCAGGTCGTCAATACGAAGCCATCGGCTTCCGGCCTGCCGGGCCATAACCAAAACTCCAGCCGAGCAAGACCTTCGACGCAGACCGCCCCGGGCGGGATGCTCGAAGGCGACCCCATGGGCGTCGGCGCGCGTTCTATCGCCGGAGGCGGTGTGCATTAGGTCCTTCCTTTGCAACCGTCCCTTTCGGAGAACCCATGGAGTTTTTTTCCCCCGCCTGGTTTTCGGCCCTGGCCGCCATCGTCCTGATCGACCTCGTGCTGGCCGGCGACAACGCCATCGTGATCGCGCTGGCCGCGCGCAGCCTGCCGCAGCACCTGCAGCGCAAGGCCATCCTGTGGGGCACCGTCGGCGCCATCGCCATGCGCTCGCTCATGACGCTGGGCGTGGTGTGGCTGCTCAAGGTCCCGGGGCTGATGCTCGTGGGCGGCCTGGGCCTGGTGTGGATCGCCTACAAGCTGCTGGCACCGCAAGCGGAAGAGGGCGCGCACGGCGGCCCCGTCACCAACACCTTCTGGGGCGCGATGCGCACCATCGTCATTGCCGACGCACTCATGGGCGTGGACAACGTGCTGGGCGTGGCCGGCGCGGCGCACGGCGCCTTCGACCTGGTGGTCATCGGCCTGCTCATCAGCGTGCCCATCGTGGTGTGGGGCAGCTCCATAGTGCTCAAGCTGGTCGAGCGCTTCCCCGCCATCACCTACATCGGCGCGGGCGTGCTGGCCTTCACGGCGGCCAAGATGATCGTGGGCGAGCCGCTGCTGGACGCCGTGTTCGACCCGCACCTGGCCGCGCGCCTGGCGCTGTACGTGCTACTGGTGGTCGGCGTGCTGGGCGCGGGCTGGCTGACGGCGCGTCGCGCAACGGGCGCCATGCAATCGCAATCCCCGGCGGCCTGAGAACCGTCATCCCTGGAGGCATCCCATGGAAATGATCGCTGCGTTCGTTGACGATGCCGCTCAGGCGCTGCGCGTGCTCCAGCCCCTGGCCGGGCCCAACACGCACTGGCTGCTGGTGGGCTGCGCGCCCAAGCTCACGCATCGCGTGAGCAAGTGGGTGTCGCACAGCAACCGCGAGCAGTGGCGCGCGCGCTGGGCGTCACAGCTCTTCAGCGAGTTGCGCCCGCAACTGGCCGGTGCGCGCGTGGAAACGCTGGTGGCGCGCCGCCCGCTGGCCGAGGTGGCGCAGCAGCTGCAACTGCGCCACGGGCGGGGCCTGCGCCTCATAGACGCGCGCCGCCCGCGCATGGGCCAGCCGCACGAGGCGCTGCCCACGGGCCTGGTGGAAGCGCCGCCCATGCAGGACCGCTGGACGGTGCCCATTGCCGTCACCTCCGGCCTCACGCTGGTGCTCACGCTCAGCGACTGAAGGCGCAGCGGCTGCGCCGGGGCCCCGTGCTAAGGTCCCCGCACCGGGATACGGCACGGGGCGGCGGCGCATGGCAAAAAGTCTGGTGGCATGGTGGCGACGGCGGCGCGAGCCGCCGCCGTCCGACTCCACCCTGGAGACGGATGCCGATGCCGCCGGAGAAGGCCTGCCCGCGGGCCTGCTGTTCGCGGGGCTGCGCGTGGAGCGGCTCATAGGCCGCGGCGCGCTGGGTGCGGTGTACCTGGCGCGCGATCCCGCCACCGGCACGGCGCTAGCGCTCAAGACGCTGCCGCTGGGCAGCGGCGGCGGCGGCGGCGGCGGCGATGCTTCCCAGCAGGCGCTGCGCCAAGCCTTCAACATGGAAGCCGAGGCCGCGCGGCGGCTGCGCCACCCCGACATCGTCCAGGTGCTGGACGCCGGCCAAGCGCAAGGCCTGGGCTACCTCGTGATGGAGCTCGTGCCCGGCTGCGACCTGGCCCGCTACACGCACCCCGCGCGGCTGCTGCCGGAACCGCTGGTGCTGGAAATCGGCGCGCGGCTGGCGCTGGCGCTGGCCTACGCACACCGGCAGGGCGTGCTGCACCGCGACGTCAAGCCCGCCAACGTCATGCTTCACCTGCCCACGGGCCACTTGAAACTCATGGACTTCGGCCTGGCGAGGGTGCACGACGCCACGCGCACCCGCAGCGGGCTGCTGCTGGGCACGCCGGCCTTCATGGCGCCGGAGCTGCTGGCCGGCACCAGCGCCGACGCGCGCAGCGACCTCTACGCCCTGGCGGCCATGCTGTTCCAACTGCTCACGGGGCGGCTGCCGCACGAGGGCGATTCCATGGGCCACCTGCTGCAGTCCATCGCCCGCGACGAGCCCAAGCCGCTGCACGCGCTGCGCCCGGACCTGCCTCCGCTGCTGTCGGCGCTGATGGCACGCGCCCTCTCGCGCGCACCCGCGCAGCGCGAGGCCGACGGGCTGGTGCTGGCCGAGCAATTGCGGGCGATTGCCGACGCTTCTTGGCCGGGAGGCCGCCGAAGCCGATGAGATAATCGCGGCGTTCCATTTACGGAGACTGCATTGGACCAGAGTCACCCTCGGTGACCGTCCACTCCGACGCGTGACCGCCTGGCGGACCCACGGGGGGTGAGGCGGTTCACGACACCACCAGCGGGCCCGGCATGGCACCTCAAGCCTGCGCGCTGCGCCCCGCACACACACACGCGTCGTTGGAGATGGGCAGATGCTCAATGTGTTCACGTTGGAAGCCGGCAAGCTCAAGGGCCGGCTGCTGCAGGACGACTTTCGCGATACCGCCGCGCTGAACGCGCTCAAGCCGGTGTGGGTTGATCTCGAAGCGCCCACGGAAGAGGAAAAGGCCTGGGTGCACGCCCGCTTCGGACTGGAGCTGCCGGCCGACATCGTGGACGAGGACCTGGAGGAATCGGCGCGCTTTTACGAAGAGGACAACGGCGAGCTGCACATGCGCTCGGACTTCCTCATCGACGCCGACAAGAGCCACGACGAGCAGGGCTCGCGCAGCGTGCGCGTGGCCTTCATCCTGCGCGACAACGTGCTGTTCTCCGTGCATGCCGAGGACTTGCCGGTGTTCCGGCTGCTGCGGCTGCGTGCGCGGCGCATCCCGGCGCTGATCGAGGACGCCAAGGACGTACTGCTCAAGCTCTACGACGCCGACGCCGAGTACAGCGCCGACGCGCTGGAGAGCATCTACGACAGCCTGGAGCAGGTCAGCCAGCGCGTGCTCAAGGAAGAAGTCAACGATGTGGTGGCCGGCGAGGCGCTCACCGCCATCGCGCGCGAGGAAGACCTGAACGGCCGCATCCGCCGCAACGTCATGGACACGCGCCGCGCGCTGAGCTTTCTCATGCGCAGCCGCATGCTCAATGCCGAGCAGTTCGAGGAGGCGCGCCAGATCCTGCGCGACATCGACTCGCTGGACAGCCACACGGCCTTCCTGTTCGACAAGATCAACTTCCTGATGGACGCCACCGTCGGCTTCATCAACATCAACCAGAACAAGATCATCAAGATCTTCTCGGTGGCCTCCGTGGCGCTGCTGCCGCCCACGCTCATCGCCAGCCTCTACGGCATGAACTTCAAGTTCATGCCGGAGCTGGAATGGGAAATGGGCTACCCCTTCGCGCTGGCGCTCATGTTCTTCAGCGTCATCACGCCCTTCTGGTACTTCAAGCGCAAAGGCTGGCTCTGAGGCGGCGACGCCTCGCCGCCTGAGCGCATCTTCAAGCCGCCTTGCGCGCGCACGAAAAAAACGGGGCACCGTCATGACGGTGCCCCGCGTCTCATAAAGACTGCCGTGCCGCGCCCCGAAGCGAACGAGGGAGGGAGGGAGGAGGAGAAGCGCTTGCGGGATTGCAGCCAGCGGCGCTGGCGGGCAGCACAGCAGAAAACCAAATTGCCGGCCTGGATGACACCGGCAGGACAGATGAGACAACACACCGCCCGTCCGGTTCCACCACTGTGATTCGCAGTTACGTTTGCATTAAGTCTGCAACGCGAATCTGCTTGTTCCCTTGGGAGAGGTTTGCATCCGGAGCGCAGTTCCAGGATTTCCATAGGGAAATCACTACGGGCACCTAGAATGCGCGGTTCTGTCTCAAGTCAAGCCCGCTGCAGAAAAAGGCCGCCTGTCATGCTTTATCCCGAGCTCTTCAAGCAACTCGAAGCCGTCCGCTGGAACATGGACACCGATATTCCATGGGACCGCTTCGACGCCTCGCAGCTCAGCGACGAGCAGGCGCGCACCATCAAGATGAACGCCATCACCGAGTGGGCGGCGCTGCCGGCCACCGAGATGTTCCTGCGCGACAACCGTGGCGACAGCGACTTCTGCGGCTTCATGAGCGTGTGGTTCTTCGAGGAGCAGAAGCACTCGCTGGTGATGATGGAGTACCTGCGGCGCTTCCGTCCCGACCTGCTGCCAACCGAGGCCGAGCTGCACGAGGTGCGCTTCGAGTTCGACCCGGCCCCGCCGCTGGAGACGCTGATGCTGCACTTCTGCGGCGAAGTGCGCCTGAACCACTGGTACCGCCGCGCCGCCGAGTGGCACACCGAGCCGGTGATCAAGGCCATCTACGAAACCCTGGCCCGCGACGAGGCCCGCCACGGCGGCGCCTACCTGCGCTACATGAAGCGTGCCCTGGTGCAGCACGGCGACGAGGCCCGCCTGGCCTTCGCCAAGGTCGGCGTGCTCATGGCCAGCGCCCGCCGTACCTCGCAGCCGCTGCACCCGACGAACCTGCACGTCAACGAGAAGCTCTTCCCGCGCGACACGGTGCAAAGCCGCCTGCCCGACCCCGATTGGCTGGAGCAGTGGCTGGACAAGCAGATCCAGTTCGACGCGAGCTGGGAAACCAAGGTCGTCGAACGCCTGCTGCACAACCTGAGCCTGCTCATGGGCCAGGACTTCACCTCCGTGCAGGCGCTCAACCGCTTCCGCAAGGAGCTCTCCGTGAAACTGGCCGCCCAACAGGCCGACGCCACGTCCGACGCGGCCTGAGTTCCCAAAGCAACTTCTCCCGTGCCCTGGCGCCGCCCCTGCGGCCGGCGGCACGGCGCAAATGAAAAGGCTTCCCTCGGGAAGCCTTTTCGCTTTTCAACGCAGCTCAGCGCGGCGCCTGCCTGGAGGCCAGGCTCACGGCCAGCGCGCCCAACAGACCGGCCGCCACGCCCGCCGCGTGGGCCTGCGGCGCGATGGCGACGTCCCAGGCGATGCCGCCTGCTCCGGCGCTCCAGGGCCACCACGGCGACTCGGCCCACAGCTTCGCCAGCAGACCCAGCCACACCGCCGCGCCCACGGCGCGCCAGCGTCCGCGGCGCGCCAGCAGCGCCGTGCTGGCCACCGCCACGCCCGCGTGCAGCACGCCGGAGAGGCCGCCGTAATGCGGCAGCGGCGGCGCCGTCCACAACGCCAGCGCCAGGTGCGTGAGCGGCCACGCCAGCGCCCAAGCCAGCGCCTCGCGCGGCCTCACCTCGGCCGCGCAGCCGTAGAGCGCCAGCACCAGCAGCCCGGCCGCGTTGGCGGCCAGGTGCATCGGCGTCCAGTGCACCCAGGCGGCTGTCCACAGCCGCCAGGGCTGCGCCAGCCAGCGGTCGGGCTGGCCGTCGAGCAGGTCATTGAGGGAAGAGGGCAGCGCGAAAGCGAGCACCGCACCCACGCCCAGCAGCGCGGCCAGCCCAAGCCAGGCGCGGCAGCCCGCGAACACGGCGGAAGGGGTGCAGTGGGCGGCCGGCGCGGGGGCGGACACCTGGGCCGGCGCACGGGCCGGCCCGCCCGGCGGCTTGGGAGCGGAAGTGCCGGCCGCGCCGTCGCGGCGGCTCAATCAAACACCGCGTGCCACAGCGCGAGGACGGCCTCGCGCTGCGCCGCAAGCTGCTCCTGCGGGAACTGCGTGGGCTGCTCGTCCAGCCGCGCGCGGTGTTGGGCGCGGCGCAGCTCGCGGTAGGCCGCCGCTGCCGCCTGGCCCACGCCCGCGGGCAGCAGCGCGGCCTCCTCGGCGCGCTGCATCAGCGCGATGTTGCCCACGTTGTCCAGCAACTGCGCGTGGCGCTGCCCATGCGCCAGCACCAGGAACTGCACGGCGAACTCGGCGTCCACCATGCCGCCGGGGCTGTGCTTGACGTCGAAGAGGCCGTCCTTCACCGGGCGCGCGGTGCGCATCTTGTCGCGCATGGCCTGCACCTCCTGGCGCAGCGCCAGCGCGTCGCGCTGGGCGCTGAGCACCGAGCGGCGTATCTGCTCGAAGCGCGCGCCGATGTCGGCGTCGCCCGCCGAGAAGCGGGCCCGCGTGAGCGCCTGGTGTTCCCAGGTCCAGGCCGTGTTGCTGCCGCGGCCGAGCTGGTAGCGCTCGAAGGCCTGCAGCGACGTCACCAGCAGCCCGGAATTGCCGTTGGGCCGCAGCGCGGTGTCGATCTCGAACAGCTCGCCGGCCGAGGTGCGCAGCGTCAGCCACGTGATGAGCTTGCGGACGAACGCGGCGTAGACCTCGGGGGCGCGGTCGTCCTCGTCGTCGAAGAGGAAGACCACGTCCAGGTCGCTGCCGTAGCCCAGTTCCTTGCCGCCGAGCTTGCCGTAGGCGATGACAGCGAATCGCGGCGCCTCGCGGTGCCGGTTGCGCAGGTGCAGCCAGCCCCAGTGCAGCGTGCGCTCCAGCACCACGTCGGCCAGGGCGGAGAGGTCGTCGGCGACCTGCTCCACGGTGATGTGGCCTTCCACGTCGCGCACCAGGGTGCGGAACACCTCGGCGTGGTGGGCGCGGCGCAGGGTGTCGAGCAGCGCCTCTTCCGAAGCCTCGCCGGAGCGCTCCCAGGCGGCGTGGCGCTCGTCGAGCTCGCGGGCGAAGGCTTCGCGGTCGAAGCGCTGGTCGATGATGCGGCGGTCGGCCAGCTCGTCGATCACGCCCGGGTGGCGCATCAGGTAGCGCATGGGCCAGCGCGCCAGGCCCAGCAGCCGCAGCAGCCGCGCCTGCACCTCGGGGCGCTCCACCAACAGCGCGAAGTAGCTCTCGCGCCGCATCAGCGGCTCCAGCCAGTCGATGAAGCGCAGCGCCGCGTTGGCCGTGCAGTTCTGGCGCTCCACCGCGTCGGCCGCGCGCTGCACCAGCCGCGCCAGGCGCAGCTTGCTGTCGTCGCGCAGGGCCTGCAGCTTGGGCTGGCTCACCCACTGGCGCACGCGCTGGCCCAGCTCGGCCGGCAGCTTTTGCAGAAAAGCCTCGTCGTCCACCGGCAGCGGCGTGCCGCCACAGTGGCGGCAGCCGTTGGAGCGCGCGGGCGGGCTGCGGCCGTCGTGCAGCAGGGCGTCGAATTCGAGCGCGACGAACTCGCGCGTCTCGCCCAAGCGGTCCAGCAGCTCGCAAGCGTCGGCGCTGCAGGTCAGCTCCAGGCTGCGGGCGATCCAGTTGAGGTCGCCGTCCACCGTGGGCAGCAGGTGCGTCTGCTGGTCGTCCAGGTATTGGATGCGGTGCTCGATGCGGCGCAGAAAGCTGTAGGCGCTGGCCAGCCGCTCGGCGGTGGCCGGCGGCATCATCCCGTGCGCGGTGAGCTTTTGCAGCGCGCGCAGCGTGGAGCGGGTGCGGATCTCGGGGAACTGCCCGCCGCGCACCACCTGCAGCAGTTGCACGATGAACTCGATCTCCCGGATCCCGCCGCGCGAGAGTTTTACATCGTTGGCCCGCTCGGGCCTTCCGGCGGCGCGGCGCTGGGCTTCTTCGCGTATGCGCAGGTGCAGCTGGCGCAAGCCCTCGAACACGCCGTAGTCCAGGTAGCGGCGGTAGACGAAAGGCGTCACCAGGTTGCGCAACTGCAGCGCGCGCCCGCTGGTGACGGCCGCACGCGGCGCCACCACGCGGCTCTTGAGCCAGGCAAAGCGCTCCCACTCGCGGCCCTGTGCGAAGAAGTAGGTCTCTAGCATGGCCAGGCTCACCACCGGCGGGCCGGAGTTGCCGTTGGGCCGCAGCGCCAGGTCCACGCGGAAGACGAAGCCGTCGTCCGTGGTGTCGCCTATGAGCGCGTACAGCCGCTTGACGACCTTGGAGAAGTACTCGTGCGCGGTGATGGGCACGGCGCCGTCGGTCTCGCCCTCTTCCTCATAGACGTAGATGAGGTCGATGTCCGAGGAGACGTTGAGCTCGCGCGCGCCCAGCTTGCCCATGCCGACGATCCACAGCTCTATGGGCTGCCCTTCGGCGTTGCGGGGCTCGCCGTGGCGCTCGGACTCCTCGGCGCGCGCCTGGGCCAGCGCCGCTTCCAGCGTGGTCTCGGCCAGCGCCGTCATGGCGGAGGTGACGTCCTCCAAGCTGGCGCGCTGCTCCACGTCCAGCACCGCCAGCCGCTCCAGGACGAGCTGCCGAGCGATGCGCAGCGCCGAGGCCAGCGGGCGCCCGGCGGCGGTGAGAGTGTCGATGAGGGCCTGGATCGTCGTGCCGTCAGGCACGCCCTCTGCCAGGAGGGGGAGAAGATCGGCATGACGGCGGCGCACGCGCTGCACGAAACGGCTGTGCTCCGCCAGTGCGGGCGGCGGAACATCGGTCGAGATTGGTGAAGCGGAAGCCATCGTGCCGGCAAAACCCCGTGTGCTAGATTCGACCGGGTCATGGAGCGGCATCGGAAACTCGACCGCGCTCGCGTCCGGTTCCCCGATCACCTGTTGTACCTGTCGCGCCGCACGACCGGCGGGCGTTCCGACATGCCTCCAATCCCCCCCGATCCCACAGCCCGCCGCGTGTCGCGCTGGCCCTTGGGCCTGCGGCTGGCGGCCGGGCTGTTGATCGCGGCGTGGAGCCTACTGCTGGTGGGCCTGGCCGTGCTGCACTGGGTCATATTGCCCCACGCCCGCGAGTGGCTGCCTTACTTCGAATCGCATGCGAGCCGCTCGCTCGGTGTACCCGTGCGCGTGGGCGACCTGGAGCTCCGCGGCGGCGGCTGGGTGCCGGCGCTGGAGCTGCGCGACGTGGTGCTGCTGGACGTCCACCAGCGCGAGGCGCTGCGGCTGCCGCGCGTGTCGGCGGCGGTGTCGGTGCGGTCCCTGCTGACGCTGCGGCTGCGCATGGAGCAGCTCGTCATCGACGGCGCGCAACTGGACCTGCGCCGCGACGCCCAGGGCCGCCTCTTCGTGGCCGGTCTGCCGATCTCGCAAGGCCCCGACGACGGCAAGAGCGACGACACGTCGCTGGCCGACTGGTTCTTCGCCCAACCCGAATTCCTGGTGCGCAACGCGCAAGTGCGCTGGACGGACGAGCAGCGCGGCGCCGCCCCGCTGGCGCTCACGCAGGTGCAACTGCTGCTGCGCAACGGGCTACGCCGCCACGAGCTGCGGCTGGACGCCACGCCGCCGTCCGCCTGGGGCCAGGCCTGGACGCTGCAGGGCCGATTCACCCAGCCGCTGCTGGCGCGCGCGGCCGACTTCAAGCGCTGGCGCGGCACGCTGCACGCCGACCTGCCGGCCGTGGACTTCGTCCCGCTGCAGCAATACGTGGATCTGCCCGCGGCGGTGCACGGCGGCCAGGGCGCCGTGCGCGCCTGGCTGGAGCTGGAGCGCGGCCAGGCGCGCGAGGCCACGCTGGACCTGGCCCTGCGCGCCGTGGACCTGCGCCTGCCGGACCACGAGCCCCTGGCGCTGGCGCAAGTGCAGGGCCGGCTCACCGCGCAGCGTGGCGAGGAGCGCTACACCTTCACCGCCCAAGGCCTGGGCTTCACCACCGACGACCGGTTGCAATGGCCCGCCGGCAACGCGCGGCTGCAGTGGCGCCACGACGGCCAGGGCGGCGAGCTGCAGGCCGACCGGCTGGACCTGGCGCTGCTGGCGCGGCTGATGAGCCGTGTGCCGCTGCCCAAGCCCGTGGAGGCGCAACTGGCCACGCTGCAGCCCGCCGGCGTGGTCAGCGGGCTGCAACTGCGCTGGGACGGCCCTGCCGAGCAGCCGGCGCACTACCGCGCCAAGGGCCGCGTGCAGGGCCTGTCGCTGTCCGGCGCGGCGGCGGGGAAAAGCGGCGACATCGGCCGCCCGGGCCTGCAGGGGCTGGATGCCGACTTCGAAGCCACCGAGGCCGGCGGCAGCGCGCGCCTGGCCGTGGCACAGGGCGCACTGGAATTCCCCGGCCTCTTCGAGCAGCCCACGCTGCCGGTGGAGCGTTTCACGGCCGTGCTGGCCTGGCGGCTGCAGACGGCCGCCGCCCCCAGCGCCCCCAAGTACGAAGTGCTGCTGCGTGACGTCAAGCTGCTCAATGCCGACGCGCAGGCCGAGTTCAACGCCACCTGGCGCACCGACGCCCAAGGCCGCCTGCCCGGCACGCTGGAGCTGGAGGGCAAGCTCCAGCGCGGCCGCGCCCAAGCCGTGGCGCGCTACCTACCGCTGACGCTGCCGGCCGACACCCGGCACTGGGTGGAGCAGGCCGTGCGCGGCGGGCGCATCCCGCAGGCCACGTTCAAGGTGCGCGGCAACCTGGACGATTTCCCCTTCCGCCGCGCCGCCAGCGGCGAGTTCCGCATCGCCGGCCAGGTGGAGGACGTGACCCTGGCCTACGTCCCCGACGACGCCACCTGGCCCGTCTTCACCCAGGCCGCGGGCGAGCTGGTCTTCGAGCGCATGTCCATGCAGTTGCGCAACGTGCACGCCCGCGTGGCCAACCATGCGCTGGAGCTCACCGGCGTCAACGGCGGCATGGCCGACATGGCGCAGGCCACGCTGCGCATCGAGGGCGTGGGCCGCGGCGTGGCGGCGGACATGCTGCGCTTCGTGGACACGTCGCCCGTGGGCGGCTGGATGGACAAGGCCCTTTCCGGCGCCACCGCCACCGGCAACGCCGAGCTGCGGCTGGCGCTGCAGATGCCGCTGTCCGACCTGGACCAGACCGCCGTGCAGGGCAGCGTGCTGCTGGCGGGCAACGACGTGCGCATCGTCCCCGACGCGCCGCTGATGGCGGCCGCCCGTGCGCGCGTGGATTTCAACCGCCAGCGCATCACGCTCACCGGCGGGGCGCGCGTGTTGGGCGGCGACGCGGTGTTCGAGGGCGGCACGCAGGGCGACGGCACGCTGCGCTTCACCGGCAACGGCGTGGCCAGCGCCGAGGGGCTGCGCCGTGCGACGGAGCTGGGCCTGGTGGCGCGGCTGGCCGGCGCCTTCAGCGGCCAGTCGCCCTACCGGCTGGTGGTGGCGGTGCGGCAGGGGCATCCGGAAATACAGGTGACCAGCAACCTGGTGGGCATGGCGTCCGACTTGCCCGCGCCGCTGCACAAGGCCGCCGAGGCGGCGCTGCCGTTGCAGGTGAGCTCCCGCGTGGTGTCCGAAGGTGCCACGCCGCAACTGGAGCACTGGCACGTGGACGCCGCTGGCCTGTTCCAGGCCCAGGCCGTGCGCGACCTGCAACGCAAGGACGCCGACGGCAGCCCGCTGCTGCTGCGCGGCGGCTTGGGCGTCCTCACCCCCGTGCCCCAGCCGGCCCAAGGCTTCGGCTTGGCCCTGGCGCTGCCCGCGCTGGACGTGGACGCGTGGGAACAGGCGTTGGAGCGGCTGTCGCAGCCACTGCCGGCCAGCAACGGCGCGGCAGGGGCCACGGGCACGGCAGCCAACGGCGGCGCCCCGGCGCTGGACGCCTCGCTGCCCCTGAGCGCCTCGCTGCAGGTCGGCCAGATGCTGGTGCACGGCCGGCGGCTGGACCAGGTGGTGGCCGGCATCTCGCGCGCGGGCGGCGACCCGACCTGGCGCGCCAACCTGCACGCGCAGCAGCTCGACGGCCACGTCGAATACCGTCCCGGCGCCGGCACGCAGGCCGGCCAGGTGCGTGCCCGCCTGGCGCGGCTGGCGCTGCCGCCCAGCGAGGCGCAGCAGGTGGAAAACATGCTGGCGCAGGCGCCGTCCACGGTGCCGGCGCTGGACATCGTGGTGGAAGATTTCGAGCTCGGCGGCCGCGACCTGGGCCGCGCCGAGATCCAGGCCGTCAACCGCCGCACCGTGGGCCGGCAGGCCGAATGGCAGCTGGACCGCCTCTCGCTCACCACGGCCGAGGCCGAGCTCAAGGCGCTGGGCCGCTGGGTGCCGGCGCCGGGCGGGCAGCGCCGCATGGTGATGGACTTCCGCATGGACCTGGCTGACGGCGGCGCGCTGCTGGAGCGGCTGGGCTTTGGCGGCGTGCTGCAGGGCGGCAAGGGCCGGCTGCAAGGCGAGGTGTCGTGGCCCGGCTCGCCGCTGGCGCCGGACCCCGCGCGCATGGACGGCCAGTTGCGTCTGGACCTGCAGCAGGGCCGTTTCCTGAAGGCTGGCGCCGGCGCGGGGCGGCTGCTGTCGGTGCTGAGCCTGCAATCCATACCGCGGCGGCTGACGCTGGATTTCCGCGACGTGTTCCTGCAGGGCTTTGCCTTCGACAACATCACCGGCGACGTGCACATCGACGACGGCGTGGCCGACACCAACAACCTGCTCATGCGCGGCCTGCAGGCGGCGGTGCTGATGGAAGGCAAGGCCGACCTCGCCCGCGAGACGCAGGACTTGCACGTGGTGGTGGTGCCCGAGATCAACGCCGGCACGGCGTCGCTGGCCTATGCGGCCATCAACCCGGCGGTGGGTTTAGGCACCTTCCTGGCCCAGCTTTTCCTGCGCAAGCCGCTCATGCAGGTCGGCACGCGCGAATTCCAGATCACCGGCTCGTGGAGCGACCCGCAGGTGGCGCGCCTGGAGCGCGCGGCCGACAAGCCGCTGCCCAACCTGGACCCGTCGCCGCCCCCGGGTGCGGCCGCCGCGGCGTCCAGCCCGCGCAGCTCGCAAAACTGATTTCCCGCCAAGTTTGGGTTTGAACCTTGGCGGGCCTATCGACGATTGATTGGGAGAACCGCCAGATGAAACTCGCCGCGCTGCAAATGGTCTCCACGCCGGACGTGGACCGCAATCTGAAAGCCGCCGACCGGCTGATTGCCGACGCTGCCGCCCAAGGTGCCACGCTGGCCTCGCTGCCGGAATACTTTTGCCTGATGGGCGAAAACGACCGCGACAAGCTGCGCATCGCGGAAAACGACGGCAGCGGCCCCATCCAGGAGTTCCTTTCCAGCCAGGCCAAAAGCCGCGGCCTGTGGCTGATTGGCGGCACGCTGCCCATTCGCGCGCTGGACGGCGCGCGCGTGCGCAACGCCTGCTGCGTCTACGGCCCCAATGGCGAACGCGCCGCGCGCTACGACAAGCTGCATTTATTCGCCTTCGACAACGGCCGCGAACATTACGACGAGGCCGTGGCGCTGGAGCCCGGCGACTCGCCGGTGGCGGTGCAAGCCGGCGATTTGCGCGTGGGTTTGTCCGTCTGCTATGACCTGCGTTTCCCCGAGCTGTATCGGGCCATGAGTTTCGAATCCGGACAGAAGCCGTGCGACGTGATCAGCGTCCCGGCCGCGTTCACCTACACAACGGGAAAAGCCCATTGGGAATTGCTGCTGCGCACCCGCGCCGTGGAAAACCAGTGCTACGTGGTGGCCGCGGCGCAAGGCGGCAAGCACGAAAACGGCCGCCGCACCTGGGGGCACAGCATGGTGATCGACCCGTGGGGCGAGGTTTTGGCGGTGGTTGAAGAGGGCGAGGGCATCGCCATTGCGGAATTCAGCCCCGAGCGCATGGGCGAAGTGCGGGTGCAATTGCCGGCACTGGGGCACAGGCGGATTTAAAAAGCGCCTTTGGCCAGCCGCTTCCAAATAATTTGGCGGCTGGCAAAAATAATTTTTCATTCCAATCAGGTCAGAAACGCCGCCATCATTTACCGAGCGGGCACGGCGACGCCGGCAACTGGCTTTTATTTTCAAAAATGTGAAGTTACACTCGTCGGCACGGGATATTGATTCCGCGCCGCAATATTTCCTATCCGATATTTTTCAAGAAACGCCTGCCATGGACACCAGCATCTACAGCACCTATACCTGGACCTCGATTCCCGCCCCGGGCACTTCGCCAGCCAATGCCCAATTGCTGAAGGCGGCCAAGAGTTTGCTGCAGGGCATTTACGGCTACACCGCCGGCAGCCCGGATTATTTGCCCGGCTCCTACACCTTGCCCGCCAACCCGAACACGGATTACTGGATACACGCGAAAGAGGATACCCGCGTGCTGTGGCCGGCAGTGAATGGCCAGCGGTGATCTGGCGCAGCGTGCCGGGCACGTCGCCGCAATACTGGAGCGGCACGGTGCAGGAAGCCCGCATCGCCGATATAGGAGCCAATACCAACGCGGTGGCCGACTGCCATACCGACTGCAGCGGCTTCATCACATCTTTATTCACTTACGTGAACAGCCAAGGCGTGGCCACTGTGTTTTCCGATTGGCAGGCAGGCCAGGACAATTCCATACCCGAAGCCGGCTGTTTCGATCCGCCGGGCACGGGCGACGGCCTGTGCCAAAGCCCCAATGCGAAGAATTACTTCACCTGTTTCACCCGGGGCCTCAATGGCTTTCAACCCGTGATCCTGGCCGAAATCCAGCCGGGCGATTTATTGGCATTTGCCAATACCAAGGACCAAAGCGACAGCGGGCACGTGATGCTGGTCGTGGCGGTGAGCCAGGATCCATCGGACAGCAGCGGCAGTACCCAATTCGTGGTCGTGGCCGATGAAACCATGGACGCGCATGACGACGATTCCCGCGGGACGACACAACACGGGGTGGGTTTAGGGATTGCCAAACTCGTCCAGACCAGCGGCGGACTGGAGTTTTATTGGAAGGGGAGCAGTGTGGCGGCGCAACAGTGTGCACCGGCGTTGGGGAGGGCGGTGGTGAATCAGTTGTTGTAATGTCGTTCGGTAGAACGGCATTTTTAAATTTCAAAATCAGCACCCAAACAAAAAAAGGCGCCGTCGGCGCCTTTTTTTACCTTCTCCCAAACATCATCTGCCGCGCCAGCGCCGATTTCAACGGCGGCACCGCCTGCAATAAAGCCAGGCCCAGCGCCCGCGCCGTCGGCAATCCCGGGACTTGCCAGGTAAACGTGCGCGCCAGGAAATCGGTGACGGCGATGGTGCTCCAGCGGTCCGGGGCGCGTTGAAACTCAACGCGGCGCAGGGCGGATTCGATGGAATCCGCGCGCTTGAGCGCGTGCACCAGGGTATAGGCGTCGCGCAAACCCAGGTTCAAACCCTGGCCCGCCACCGGGTGCAGGGTTTGGGCGGCATTGCCGATTCTCACGGTGCGCTCGCGCGCCAAAGTCCGCTCGGCATTCAACCCAAGCGCAAAGGCTTTCATGGGCGTCAATGAAACCAGCCGCCCGGCTTCGGCCGGAAATATCGAGGACAAAACCGCCAGGCGCTGGGCGTCAGTCAAATCCTTCACCGGGTCGTCGCTGCTGTCCACGCACCACACCAGCGAGGCGCGCTGCGCGCCGTCCGCGCCCATAGGTAATGGGAGTAAGGCAGCCGGGCCTTGGCGGGTAAATCGTTCTATGGCCAAACCGGGGCGGGCGCCTTGCAGGGTGACGGTGCCAATCCAGGCCGTCTGGCCGTAGTCGCGCGCGATGGTCTTGCGCGCCTGCTCGGCAAAGACGCCGCCCTCGGCCACCACGGCCAGGTCGTAGGTTTCGGCGATGCCGGCGTCCACTTCCACGCCGCCGGGCACGGGCTTGAACGAGGCCACGGGAGTGCCGAAGCGGGTGAACAGGCGTTGCGGCTCGCCTTGGGCCTGCTCAAACCAGGCGCGCTGCAGCGGCGCGACCACCGCGCCGTAGGACAACACGGCGCCCAGCATGGGCACGCCTTCATCGCGGGCGCGGATGTTCACCTGCGGCTGGCCACCCAGGGGCAACGTACCGGGAGGCTGTTGCGAAACCATCACCTCCTGGATGGGCTGCGCGCTGGCGGCATCCCAGGCGCGCAACTGCTGGAGCATCTGCACGCTGCCCAGCGAGAGGGCCAGCACGCGGGGGTCGCCGCTCACGTCCTTGTCGGCGGGGCGAGCGTCGAACAGCGTGATCTGCGCCTGCGGCAGATGGCGCGCAGCCAGCAGGCCCAGCGCCAGGCCCACCGGGCCGGCGCCCACCACGGCAATGCGCAGGGGCGGCGCGCCGACGGCGGCGGAGGTGGCCTGCGGGGAGGAGATAGGGGTGCTGCTGCTCATGCTTGTCGTCCGTCTTGTGCGTTCAGGGCGGCCAGCCGTTCAGGCGTGCCCACGTCGGTCCAGGCGCCGCTCCAGCGCTCGGCGCCCAACGCGCGGCGGGCCATGGCCGCTTCCAGGTAGGGGCGCAGCGGCGCCTTGGCGCCGGGAGGCAGGTCGGCCATCAGCTCTTCCACGAAGCTGCGGCGGAACAGCCCCAGGCTGGTCCAGGTGAACTTCTCGTCGGCCTCGCGCACGGCCAGGCCGTCGCGGATGCCGAAGTCGCCCGCGGGGTGGTGGAGCGGATTGCCGGTCAGCCAGAGCTTGCCGAGCTGACCGCAGGCTTCGAAGCGGCGTACCGCGTCGGCGTCAAAGGGAAATTGCGGCGTGAACACGTCGCCGGAGACCACCCAGAAGATTTCGCCCAGCAACGGCAGCGCTTTTTTCATACCGCCCGCGGTTTCCAGCGCGCCGCCGTGGTCGTGGCCCTCGTGGGAATACAGGATCTCCACGCCGTAGCGCGCGCCGTCGCCCAGCGCGGGCTCGAACTGCTCCTCCAGCCACGCGGTGTTGACCACCACGCGGCGCACGCCCGCGCGCGCCAGGTTGAACAGGTGCCATTCGATGAGCCGCCGTCCCTGCACGGACAGCAGCGGTTTGGGGGTCTGGTCGCTCAGCGGGCGCATGCGCTCGCCGCGGCCGGCGGCCAGGATCAGGGCAGTCACGGTCATGCGCGGCAGTGTAGGTGGGGCCTTTCCACGCCTCTTTGACGCGCCTGTGCACAAGGCTGTGATCAGCTTGAACAACAACTTGGGCTTGTCCACAGCCCCCACCCCTTCGCCGACGTTTGTTCTCTGTTGGCCCCTTTGCAATCAGGCGGCCGGTCCCCAGCCTTCGGCCGCGCGCAAGTTCGCGAGGGAAAAGAACAAACTCCGGTTATCCACAGGCCAGGGCGGGGCCTACCACGACGACTACTTTTAAAAATGAACTTCTTTGGGAAAGAAAAACACGCGAATCAGGACGAGCGGAGGGATCCCAAAAGCCGAAAAGCCCGGAAAACGGCTTCGCGGGGGATAGGGCAGTGGAGAAGCTGTGAGGGGCTCAAGCCTTGTTCACAGCCGGGTTGAGAAACCGGCTGGAAAGCGAAAAACGCTTTCGGGACAAGTACTTGGATAAGTTGTGGCCTGCGGGCGGCTTGTGCACAGGCGCATCCGAACCCCGTCTTTTTAGGGCGAAAAGGGCCAATGAAAACGCCGACGCAAGGGCCGGCGTGCAGGGGAGGGGCGAAGAAGAAGGGCTGCGGGTGCTCAGCCGCCCAGCCCGATCGGCGCGGGCGCCATGTTCAGGATGCGGGTGAAGAGGGGGCGGTACAGGTCGTCCGGCTCGTGCCCGGTGAGCGGGTCGCGGTTGCTTTCGAAAGCGGCGTCCATCTCGGCCCAGTCTTCCGGCAGCAGGTGCGCTTCGGCGGCGGGCAGGATGAGGTTTTCCTCCGTGCCCATGTGCGAGAGATAGAACGTGATGTAGCGCTCGGCCGCGGCTTCGAATTCGGCGCGGCGGGACTCGCCCATCATCTCGAAGGCCAGCAGTGCGTGCTCCAGGCGGCGGATGGCGCGTTCGCCCTGCTCGTGGTCGGCGTCCAGCGCGTCCAGCACGGGGACGAGCTCCGGGCAGCGCTCGCGCAGCCGCGGAAACAGCAGTTGCGTCTCCTTGGTGTGGTGCAGCCGCTCGGGGAACTCGTCGATGTAGAAGAGCATGGAGCGCAGCAGCTCGAAGTTGGGCGCCGTGCCCTCGCGCCGCGACTGCGTCAGCAGCATGGACAGCGAGCGCAGCATGGCCGCCAGGGCCTGGTGTTCTTCGCGGATGATGGTGAGCGTGGCGTGGCGCATGGCAGGTTTCCATTGGCGTGCGTGGCGACACGCCAGCGTGGCAGCGCGGCGCGGCGGCGTTTTGACGGCGATCAAGGCTCTTGAGCCCGCCCCGCCGCGTGACAGTCGGCCGCCTTGCGTGGGCTGGCCGACCGGCTTGATCCGGCTGCGGCAGGTGCGGCATTGGGGGCGGCTTAAAATCCGCGTTTTTGCTGCTTTCAGGCCTGAACCCGCATGGACCTCGTCGCCGATCTCCCCCGTGAAACCGCCCAGGACCCCAGCACCCTGATGGCCAACGCCATCCGCGCGCTGGCCATGGATGCCGTGCAGCAAGCCAATTCCGGCCACCCCGGCGCGCCCATGGGCATGGCCGACATCGCCGTGGCACTCTGGGGCCGCCACCTGCGCCACAACCCCACCAACCCGCAGTGGGCCGACCGCGACCGTTTCGTCCTCTCCAACGGCCACGGCTCCATGCTGATCTACGCGCTGCTGCACCTGTCGGGCTACGCGCTGTCCTTGGACGACCTGCGCGCCTTCCGCCAGATGCACAGCAAGACCCCGGGCCACCCCGAGGTCGGCATCACCCCGGGCGTGGAAACCACCACCGGCCCGCTGGGCCAGGGCATCACCAACGCGGTGGGCATGGCGCTGGCCGAGAAGCTGCTGGCCGCGGAGTTCAACCGCGAAGGCCACACGGTGGTGGACCACCGCACCTACGCCTTCCTGGGTGACGGCTGCCTGATGGAGGGCATCAGCCACGAGGCCTGCGCCCTGGCCGGCGCCTGGAAGCTCGACAAGCTCACCGCCCTGTACGACGACAACGGCATCAGCATCGACGGCCAGGTCTCGCCCTGGTACGTGGACGATGCCCGCAAGCGCTTCGAGGCCTACGGCTGGAACGTCATCGGCCCCGTGGACGGCCACGACGCCAACGCCGTGGACGAGGCCCTGCAGGCCGCCAAGGCCCACACCGGCCAGCCCACGCTGGTGATCTGCAAGACCAACATCGGCCACGGCTCGCCCAACCGCGCCGGCACCGCCAAGGCCCACGGCGAGGCCCTGGGCCACGACGAGATCGCGCTCACCCGCGCCAAGCTGGGCTGGAGCCACGAGCCCTTCGTCATCCCCGACGAGGCCTATGCCGCCTGGGACGCCAAGGAGCGCGGCGCCGCCGTCCAAGCCGAGTGGCAGCAGCGCTTCGACGCCTACGCCGCCGCCTTCCCCGAGCTGGCCGCCGAGTTCCAGCGCCGCATGGCCGGCGAGCTGCCCGCCAACTTCGCGCAGACCGCCGTGGACGCCGCCATCGCCGCCCACGAGAAGGCCGAGACCGTCGCCACCCGCAAGGCCAGCCAGATCGCCCTGGAAGCGTTCACCAAGGCGCTGCCCGAGCTGCTGGGCGGCTCCGCGGACCTGACCGGCTCCAACCTCACCAACACCAGCAGCACGCCCGCGCTGCGCTTTGACGAGGATGGAAAACCCAACGGCGGCCGCCACATCAACTACGGCGTCCGCGAGTTCGGCATGGCCGCGATCATGAACGGCGTGGCGCTGCACGGCGGCTACATCCCCTACGGCGGCACCTTCCTGACCTTCAGCGACTACAGCCGCAACGCCATCCGCATGGCCGCGCTGATGAAGACGCGCGTGGTGCACGTGTTCACGCACGACTCCATCGGCCTGGGCGAAGACGGCCCCACCCACCAGAGCGTGGAGCACGCCGCCTCGCTGCGCCTGATCCCGAACCTGGACGTGTGGCGCCCGGCCGACACGGCCGAGACGGCGGTGGCCTGGAGCTGCGCGCTGCTCAACAAGACGCGCCCCTCCGCGCTGCTGCTGAGCCGCCAGAACCTGCCCTACCTGCCCAAGGCCGGCCTGGACGAGATCGCCAAGGGCGCCTACGTGCTGGCCGAGCCCAGCGAAGTGGGCCTGAAGAAGAAGGCGCAGGCCGTGATCGTGGCCACGGGCAGCGAAGTGGCCCTGGCGCTGAACGCGCAGCAGCAGCTCGCCGTGGCCGGCATTGCCGTGCGCGTGGTCTCGGTGCCCAGCACCACCACGTTCGACCGCCAGAGCCGCGCCTACAAGACGTCCGTGCTGCCCGAAGGCCTGCCGCGCATCGCCGTGGAGGCGGGCGTGACCGACTTCTGGTGGAAGTACGGCTGCGCCGCCGTGGTGGGCATCGACACCTACGGCGAGAGCGCGCCGGCGGGCGTGCTGTTCAAGCACTTCGGCTTCACCGCCGAGAACGTGGCCGCCACCGTGCGCGCCGTGCTCGGCAAGAAGTAATCGTTTAGTTGGCCTGCGCCGCCCGCGGGCGGCGGCGCCGGGCGGTTGGTTTTTTTCAGCAGGAGACTTTCGAGATGACCATCAAGATCGGTATCAATGGTTTCGGCCGCATCGGCCGCATGGTGTTCCGTGCCGCGGTGCAGAACTTCAACGACATCGAGGTGGTCGGCATCAACGACCTGCTCGAACCCGACTACCTGGCCTACATGCTGAAGTACGACAGCGTGCACGGCCGCTTCAAGGGCGACGTGGCGGTGGAGGGCAGCAACCTCATCGTCAACGGCAAGACGATCCGCCTGACCGCTGTCAAGAACCCCGAAGAGCTCAAGTGGGACGAGATCGGCGCCGACATCGTCGTCGAGTCCACCGGCCTGTTCCTGACCAAGGAAACCGCCGAGAAGCACCTGAAGGCCGGCGCCAAGAAGGTGATCATGTCCGCGCCGTCCAAGGACGACACGCCCATGTTCGTCTACGGCGTCAACGACAAGACCTACGCCGGCCAGGCCATCATCTCCAACGCCTCGTGCACCACGAACTGCCTGGCGCCCGTGGCCAAGGTCCTGAACGACAAGTGGGGCATCAAGCGCGGCCTGATGACCACCGTGCACGCCGCCACCGCCACGCAAAAGACCGTGGACGGCCCGTCCAACAAGGACTGGCGCGGTGGCCGCGGCATCCTGGAAAACATCATTCCGTCCTCCACGGGTGCCGCCAAGGCCGTGGGCGTGGTCATCCCTGAGCTGAACAAGAAGCTCACCGGCATGTCCTTCCGCGTGCCCACCTCCGACGTGTCGGTGGTGGACCTGACGGTGGAGCTCAACGCCGAAGCCTCCTACGCCGAGATCTGCGCCGAGATGAAGGCCCAGAGCCAGGGCGCGCTCAAGGGCGTGCTGGGCTACACCGAGGACAAGGTCGTGGCCACGGACTTCCGCGGCGAGCCCTGCACCTCCGTGTTCGACGCCGAAGCCGGCATCGCCCTGGACAAGACCTTCGTGAAGGTCGTGGCCTGGTACGACAACGAGTGGGGCTACTCCAACAAGGTGCTGGACATGGTGCGCGTCGTGGCCGCCTGAGGCTGCCCACCCGCTGCCCGCGTCTTCACGACGTGACGAAGCCGCCCCCGGGGCGGCTTTTTCTTTTTTGGGCGCGGCCCCAAGGCGTCAGGCCATCAGTGCTGTTGCGCTGTTGCGCGCTGTCGCGAAGCCGTTGTTGGCGGCCCTATAGTGACCCGCTGCGACTGACTTCAGGACCACCATGAGGAAAGTGATGAACAACGCGGCGATGACCGCGACGGCGCTGGCGTTGCTGGGCTTCGGCGGCACGGCGTGGGCGGAATTGCCGGCTGCTGCCCTTGCGCCGGTGTTTAGGCCGCAGTTGGCCAACGGGCTGATCGTGCAATTGCGTGACGCGCCTACGCACGCGCAGGTGGCGCGTGAGCAGGCCCAGGCCGCTGACGGCCACAGCGCCCGAGGGCAGGCGCACCGCGAGCGGCTGCAGCACGTGCTGCAGGCCGCGTCGCTGGACCGCGCGACCATAGACGTGCCTTCGGCGCCGCGCATTGCGGACACGGGCAGTGCCTCGCAGGTGCTGCGCTTCGAACGCATGATGACCCTGGACGAGGCCCGCCGCCTGGCCAAGCGGCTGGCCGCCCGCGGCGACGTGCTTTGGGCCGAGCCCAACACGCTGGAGCGCCCGCAGCAAAGCACCTCGGTCAGCGACCCTTATTACTTCGCCAACGCCTCCAATTCGTTCAACACGGAAGGCCAGTGGTGGCTGTTTGGAGTGAATGGCGCCAGCGGCAGCGCCAAGGCCGACCGGCGCCGCGGCGTGCCGGACTTCCTGACGGCGTGGGGCACTTTCAACGGCTCCACCGCGGCAGCGGTGCCTGTGGCCGTGCTGGACACCGGCATCACGCCACACGCCGACCTCGCGGGCCACATAGGCACCGGCTACGACTTCGTGAGCACCGTGGCCTCAGCGGGTGACGGCGGTGGCCGCGACACGGACCCGACCGACCCGGGGGACTTCGTCAGCAGCGACGACCGCACCGCCAATCCCAATTTCTTCGCTTCCGATTGCGGTGCCACCAGCAGTTGGCACGGCACCAAGATCGCCGGGCTGATCGCCGCCCTGACCAACAACAACGCCGGCGTGGCCGGCGCCAACTGGAACGCCGTGGTGCTGCCCGTGCGCGTGGCGGGCAAGTGCGGGGCGGAGGTGGCCGACATCGTGGATGGCATCCGCTGGTCGGCGGGTTTGGAGCTCACGGGCTTCGCGGCGCAGAGCCTGCCGCGGGCACGCATCATCAACATCAGCTTCGGCGGCACCGCCGACTGCACCAGCACCGACGAGGGGCGGCTCTACCAGCAGGCCATAGACGCGGCGCGTGCCGTCGGTGCCGTGGTGGTGGCCGCCGCTGGCAACGAGCACACCGCGCCCACGCGCCCGGCCAACTGCAGCAACGTCATCGGTGTGGGCGCGCTCAACCGCGACGGCTTCAAGGCCACCTATTCCAATTTCGGCTCCTCGCTGGTGATTTCCACGGTGGGCGGCGATCCCACCGATTCCGGCAACTGGGGCAGTGCCTTGGGCGACAGCGGGCTGCTGACGACCAGCAACGGCGGCAGCACGACGGCGGGCAGTGCGACTTACGCCTCTGTGTTCGGCACCAGCTTCTCCGCGCCGCTGGTGTCCGCGGCCATCAGCCTGATGCTTGGGCGCAATGGGGCGCTCACGGCGGATCAGATCGTGGCCGGGCTGCAGGCCAGCGCACGGCCGCACGTGACTTCCACGGTGATGGCCCAGTGCTCCGACGCCAACCCCGGGCGCTGCATCTGCACGGAAGCCACCTGCGGCAAGGGCATCCTGGACGTGCCCCGCGCCCTGGCCTACGCCGCAGCGCCTTCCACCACGCTTTCGCCGGTGGCGGCGGCCAACATCGACAGCACGGACCTGACCAACGCGCACACCGCCAATACCCAGGACCGCAGCGCCAACCCCGTGGTGCCCACTACCCCGGCCGGCCCGTGCGGGCGCGACAACGTGTGCGCCGGCGCCATGCAGCCGGGCTGGCTGCTGGGCCTGCTGGCGGCCTCGGGGGCGCTGCTGTGTAGGCGCCGACGCCGCGCGGCGCAGTAAGGCGGGCCTGAGCCGGCGCGCTGCCCGGAAGGGCCGCGCGCCGCGCCATCACCTGCCCGTCAAGGGTCAGCTCTTGGCCGGCTTGCGGCAGCCGCGGAAGCCGCCGCGCAGGGCCGGCGTGGGCTCCATGCCGGCGATCATGGAGCGCACCTCGTCGGTCGGCCGCTCCACGCGCAGCAGCGTGGCCGCGGCTTCGCTGGTGGACACCACGCGCGCCTGGCGCGGGCCGCGCGCGTCCTGCAGGGCCGCCAGCGCCGCTTCGGCCTGCGAGGCCTGGGCGTGGCGGCTGAACACCAGGCCCGGCTCCAGCGCCGGCAGGTCGCGCGCGAGCTCGGCGCGCACGCCCTGCTTGCGCAGCTCGTCCAGGCGGCGCTGCGCGGCGCGCTGGTCCGACATCTTGCCCAGGTAGACCAGGTAGGCCGGCGCGGGCATGAGCGTCTGCCGGCGCCAGGTGCCCTTGGGCAGCGCGGCCAGCGCGGCTTCGGCCGCGGGCAGGGTTTGGGCGTCGAAGGGGCCGGCTTCCAGGCACACGGCGTTGAGCGCCGTCACCGCGCCGGACACCGCACCCTTGCCGCCGGCGGCGGTGGAGGCGCCCACGCCCGCGGCCACGGCGACAGCGGCGGCCGCGGCCGCCGCGGTGGAGACGGTCAGCGTCTCGTTGGAGGACGAGCCCTGGGACACCGCCGCCTTGCCGCCCTGCGCCGTCACGGCGGAGGCCGGGGCGGCCGAGGTACCGCGCGACGCGTTGGGCAGGCTGGACTCGTTCGCGTCCGGGGCGGCCGCGTCCGGCAGCACTTCCACGCTGTCGGGTTTGATCTGCTGTTCGAGGCGTGCGGGCTCGCGTTCGGTCTGGCCCGTGAAGTCGCCCAACAGCAGCCAGGCCAGCAAAATGAGGTTGAGCAGCAGCAGCGCCGCCGTGAGGCGGCGCGTCAGCACTGGTCGTCCGCCGCGGCTGCGGCCGGATCGGCCTGGCCGGACAGGCGCACGCTCACCTCGCCGCTGGACAGACGCTGCAGCCCTTGGGCCGTTTCCACCAGCAGCGCGCCGTCCTCGGCCACGCCGCGGGCCGTGCCTTCCAGCGCGGGGGCGGTGGTGGTCACGGGGCGGTCCAGCAGCAGGTCGCGCCGCGCGTAGCGCTCGGCAAACGGCTTGAAGCCTTCGCGCTCGTGCTGGCGCAGGGCTTCCACCAGCGCCAGCGCCACGCGGTGCAGCACGTCAGGCGGGGTGATGTCCACTTCCAGCTCGTTCAGGCTGGCGAAGCCGTTGGCCACGTCGCGCACGGGCTGCGGGAGCAGGTTCAGGCCCACGCCGATGACGGCCATGCGCTGGCGGCCCACGGCCACGGTTTCGATCAGCACACCGCCGAGCTTGCGGCCGACGACGGCGGGGTCCAGGAGCCACAGGTCGTTGGGCCACTTCAGCGCGATGCGCGGCGCCTGGCCGGGGGCCAGCGGGTCCAGGGCGTCGGCCAGTGCCACGCCCACGCTCAGCGACAGGCCGGACCAGTCCGCGGGCTCGTAGGGCAGCGACAGCGAGAAGGTGAGCGAGGCGCCGGGCGTGGACTGCCAGTTGCGCCCAAGGCGGCCGCGGCCGCGCGTCTGGTGCTCGGCCACGAGCAGGCAGGGTTGCGTGTCGTCGGCGCGGCGGCCCAGCGGCGTGGGCGGCTCGCCGCGCGAGGGCAGCGCTTCAGGCGAGCGGTAGAGCGCACGCTCGTGGCGGCCGCCGCCGGACAGCCGCGCGCGTTCCAGCAGCCGGGTGTTGGTGGAGTCGGCATGCGCCACGACTTCGACGCAAAGCCCCGGCAGCAGCGGCTGCAACTGCCGCCACAGGGTTTCGGCTTGCCAGTGCAGGCGGGATTCGTTCATGACAGGCTTAACGGGTGGCAGGTCCGCTTCGTGGACCGGGCGTTTCAGCGTTTCTTCTTCTTGGGCGCGAGCATGGTGCCGCGGCATTCGTCGTGGCCGCAGTGGCAGGCGAAGCGCTTCTTGAGCGCGGCGGTGTAGCGCTCGTCGATGATCAGGCCGTAGTCGAAGAACAGCTCCTCGCCGGCCTGCAGCGGGCGCAGCGCCTTGATGAAGACGCGGCCCTCGTCCTCCTCGGCCTCGCAGTTGGGAACGCAGGCGTGGTTGATCCAGCGCGAGGCGTTGCCGCCGTGCCCGCCGTCTATCACGCGCTCGTCATCGACGTGGAAGTAGAAAGTGTGGTCAGGGTTGCTGGGGTCATGCGGGTGGCGGCGCAGCGCCTCTTCCCAGGTGATGACCTCGCCCTTGTATTCAAGAATGGTGTCGCCCTCGGCAATGGCTTGCAGGGCGAAAACGCCCTTGCCGTGCACGCCGGAGCGGCGCACCTGGATGCGGCGGCCACGGGCAGATTGGGGCTCGGCTTGCACGGAGGGCTTCATTCGGTACATTGATTTCATGGGCGCACGCATGCACGTGCGTGCGCGCGAGAGACACGGATTGTAGGCACGCAGGCCGCCCAAGTCGGCCTGCGGCCGTTTGAACAAGACACCATGAGCAAATCGCTGATCATTGCCGAGAAACCCAGCGTCGCGCAGGACATCGTGCGCGCGCTCACGCCCGTCGCGGGCAAGTTCGAAAAGCTCGCCGAGCACTTCGAGAATGACCGCTACGTGGTCACCTCCGCCGTGGGCCACCTGGTGGAGATCAAGGCGCCGGAGGCCTACGAGGTCAAGCGCGGCAAATGGAGCTTCAACCATCTGCCCGTCATACCGCCGCACTTCGAGCTGGCTCCCATAGACAAGGCCAAGTCGCGGCTCAACGCCGTGGTGAAGCTCGTCAAGCGCAAGGACGTCACCGAGCTCATCAACGCCTGTGACGCCGGGCGCGAGGGCGAGCTGATCTTCCGCCTCATCGTCCAGTACGCCGCGGGCGACAAGAAGCCGATCGACAAGCCCGTGCGCCGCCTGTGGCTGCAGAGCATGACGCCGCAGGCCATCCGCGACGGCTTCGACAAGCTGCGCAGCGACGAGCAGATGCGCGGCCTGTCGGATGCCGCGCGCAGCCGCAGCGAGGCCGACTGGCTGGTGGGCATCAACGGCACGCGCGCCATGACGGCCTTCAACTCGCGCGACGGCGGCTTCTTCCTCACCACCGTGGGCCGGGTGCAGACGCCCACGCTGTCCATCGTGGTCGAGCGCGAAGAGAAGATCCGCAAGCACGTGGCACGTCCGTACTGGGAAGTGAAGGCCACCTTCGACGCCCAGGCCGGCCAGTACGAGGGCAAGTACTTCGATCCCAAGTTCAAGAAGGACCCCAACGACGCCGAGACCCGCGCCGACCGGCTGTGGGACGAGGCCACGGCCCGCGCCATCGCCCAGGCCGTGCAGGGCCAGCCCGCCAGCGTCACCGAGGAGGCCAAGCCCAGCACGCAAAGCAGCCCGGGCCTGTACGACCTGACCACGCTGCAGCGCGAGGCCAACTCGCGCTTCGGCTTCTCGGCCAAGACGACGCTGTCCATCGCCCAGGCGCTGTACGAAAAGCACAAGGTGCTGACCTACCCGCGGACGGACTCGCGCTTCCTGCCCGAGGACTACGTCGACGTCGCGCTGGACACCTTCAACCTGATCGCCAACGAAGACCTGCCCGGTCCGCTGCGCGAGCTGAGCCTGCACGCGCGCAAGGCGCTCAACGAGGGCTACGTCAAGCCGACCAAGCGCGTCTTCGACAACGCCAAGGTGTCGGACCACTTCGCCATCATCCCGACCATGCAGGCGCCCAAGAGCCTGACCGAGATCGAGGCCAAGCTGTACGACCTGGTGGTCAAGCGCTTCATCGCCGTGTTCTACCCGGCGGCCGAGTTCATGGTCACGACGCGCATCAGCACCGTGAAGGCCGAGGGCAAGGAGCACCAGTTCCAGACCAACGGCAAGGTGCTGGTCAAGCCGGGCTGGCTGGCCGTCTACGGCCGCGAGGAACAGCAGGGCGACGCCTCGCTCGTCCCCGTGGACAAGGGCGAGATGGTGCGCACCGAGGCCGTGGACGTGCTCTCGCTCAAGACCAAGCCGCCCGCGCGCTACACCGAAGCCACGCTGCTGTCGGCCATGGAAGGCGCGGGCAAGCTGGTGGATGACGACGAGCTGCGCTCGGCCATGGCCGAGAAGGGCCTGGGCACGCCAGCCACGCGCGCGGCCATCATCGAAGGCCTCATCACCGAGAAGTACCTGCTGCGCGAGGGGCGCGAGCTCATCGCCACGGCCAAGGCTTTCCAGCTCATGACGCTGCTGCGCGGCCTGGCCGTGGAAGACCTGACCAAGCCTGAGCTCACCGGCAACTGGGAATACCAGCTCTCGCAGATGGAGCACGGCAAGCTCAAGCGCGAGGAGTTCATGGCGGCCATCGCGGCCATGGCCGAGCGCATCGTGCGCAAGGCCAAGGAGTACGACCGCGACACCATTCCCGGCGACTACGTCACCCTCTCCGTGCCTTGCCCCAACTGCGGCGGCGTGATCAAGGAGAACTACCGGCGCTTCAGCTGCGTGGGCCGCAACGGCGGCGCGGCCGGCCAGGCCGAGGGCGCGGGCTGCGGCTTCAGCATCACCAAGATCCCGGCCGGGCGCAGCTTCGAGCTCAACGAGGTCGAGCACTTGTTGCGCGAGCACCATATCGGCCCGCTGGAAGGCTTCCGCTCCAAGGCCGGCTGGCCGTTCACGGCCGAGCTCAGGCTCGTGCGCGACGAGGAGCTGCACAACTGGAAGATGGAGTTCGACTTCGGCGAGGACGCCAAGAAGGCCGAGGAGGGCGGCGAGGACGTGGACTTCAGCGAGCAGGAGAGCGTGGGCAGCTGTCCCAAGTGCAAGGGCCACATCTACGAGCACGGCGTCAACTACGTGTGCGAGCACGCCGTGGGCGCGCACGTGAGCTGCGACTTCAAGACCGGCAAGGTCATCCTGCAGCAGCCCGTCTCGCGCGAGCAGATGGCCAAGCTGCTGGCCACGGGCAAGACCGACTTGCTGGACGGCTTCGTCTCCAACAAGACGCGGCGCAAGTTCAAGGCCTTCCTGACCTACGACAAGAAGGAAGGCAAGGTCGGCTTCGAGTTCGAGCCCCGCGCGGCCAAGGTGCCGGCCAAGAAGGCGGCGCGCAAGGTGGCAGCGGAGTAAGCCGGCATACAGCGCTGAAAACGGCAGCGGCCGGCGGGTGGTGAGCCCGCCGGCCGCTTTTTCATGGGCGCGTCTCAGGCGCCCATCAATACTTGCTCAGGCCTGGCCCGCCGCCACGAAATGCGGGTTGTCGAAGCCCGGCTTGCCGTAGGTGAGCGGCGCGCCGTTGTCCACGCGGCTGACGCTGCCGCCGGCGGCGGCCAGCACGGCGTGGCCGGCGGCGATGTCCCATTCCATGGTGCGGCCCAAGCGCGGGTAGAGGTCCGCTTCGCCCGCGGCCACCAGGCACAGCTTCAGCGACGAGCCCGCGCTGCGGAACTCGGCCACCTTGCGGCCGTTGAGGAAGGCGTTCATCGCGTCCGCGTCGCCGTGCGAGCGGCTGCCCACCACCGTCAGCCCCTCGTCCGGCACCGCGCGCACCTGGATGGCCTGGCGCTGGCCGGCGTGCTCCATGTAGGCACCCAGGCCCTGGGCGCCGGCGTAGAGCTTGTCCAGCGCCGGGGTGTAGACCACGCCCATCACCGGCTGCCCCTGGCGCACCAGCGCCACGTTGACGGTGAACTCGCCGTTGCGGCTGATGAACTCCTTGGTGCCGTCCAGCGGATCGACCAGCCAGAACTGGTCCTCCACCGCCTCCGGCACGCCGCCGGCGGCCACGGCCTCTTCGGCCACCACGGGAATGCCGGGGAAGAGCTTGGCCAGGCCCTTGAGCAGCAGCGCCTCGGCCTTCTCGTCGGCCTCGGTGACGGGGGACGCGTCGTTCTTGCCGCGCACGGCGAAGTCGGTGGCGTAGATGTCCATGATCAGCGCGCCGGCGTCACGCGTGAGCTTGGCAATGGCGTCCAGGCCGGCGGCGGACAAGGGTTCCAGGGGCTGGGAAGAGGTCATGCAGGTCGCTCCAAGCGGACGTGATTAGGGGGAAACGCGAATCTACGTCCCACCTTGCGGGCTTCAGGCCCGGTGCCTGCGGGATGCGCTCCCCACCCGTCTCGGGGCTACCGCCCGCGCCCGCATACTCGCGCCCCCATGCCCGACTCCGTGCTCGACAAGCTCCCGGCCCTGTTCGCCACCGTGCTGCTGGGCTGGGCCGCGGCCCGCTTCAGCTGGCTCACCGATGGGCGCCCCGGCGCGGCCGGCGCATCGGCCGGTGCCGACCCGGCCCGCGTGCTCTCGGCCGCGGCGCAATACCTCTTCATTCCCGCGCTGCTGTTTCGCGCCATGGCGCGGCTGGATTTCGAGCACATGCCCTGGCGGGTGCTCATGGCCTTCTACGGGCCGCTGCTGGTGATGGTGCTGGGCGTTTATACCGTGCAGCGCTGGCGGCTGCACCGGGGTGAGGGCATGGCGGTGTCCACCGGCACGGCGGCGGTGCCGGCCACGCGGGCGGTGACGGCCGGCTTCGGCAACTCGGTGCAGGTGGGGGTGCCGGTGATCGCCGCGCTCTACGGCGACGCGGGCCTGGCCATGCACGTGGCCATCGTCAGCCTGCACGCGCTCATCCTGCTCACGCTCCTGACCGTGCTGGCCGAGATGGAGCTGGCGCGCGTGCGCATGCGCCGCGCCTCCGGCGGCGGCTCCATCGGCGCCACCGTGCGCGCGACGGTGCGGGCCACGCTGATCCACCCCGTGGTGCTGCCCGTGCTGGCGGGCCTCACGTGGAACCTGGTCGGCTGGCCGCTGCCGCGGGCGCTGGACGAGTGGCTGCAACTGCTGGGCAGCGCCGTGGCGCCGCTGTGCTTGCTGCTCATCGGCCTGTCGCTTGGGCGGCAAAGCCTGCACGGCACGCTGCGCGGGGTGGCGTCGGTGGGGCTGTTGAAGATGCTGCTGCTGCCCACGCTGGTGCTGCTCACGGGCCACTTCGTGTTCCGGCTGGAGCCGCTGGCGCTGTCGGTGGTGGTGATGGCCGGCGCGCTGCCGCCGGGCAGTAACGCGCTCATCTTTGCCCAGCGCTACCGCACGCTGGAGACGGAAACGGCCGCCGCCACGCTGCTGTGCACGCTGGCCTTCGCGGTCACGGCGCCGCTGTGGGCCCTGGTGGTGGCGCGGATCTGAGCCCAGGCGCGGCGCGTGCGTCCGCCGCGGATGCGGGCAGGCGCCATACCCCATCCCGCGGAACCGGGGAAGGCTTGCGCCACAATCCCGCGCATGACTGCGCCCACCGATCTTGATGCCCTGATGACCCGCTTGGGCCGCGCCGCGCGCGCCGCCGCCACCGCCATGGCCGCCGCGCCGGTGGCGGCCAAGGACCGCGCCCTGCGCAACCTGGCCGCGCTGCTGCGCGCCCAAACCCCGGCGCTGCAGGCCGACAACGCCCGCGACATCGCTGCCGCCGAGGCCAACGGCCTGTCCGCCCCCATGGTCGATCGCCTGCGCCTGACCCCGAAGGTGCTGGAGACGGTGGCCGAAGGCTGCGAGCAGATCGCCGCCATGCCGGACCCCATCGGCGAGATCACCGACGTGAAGCGGCGTCCCACCGGCATCAGCGTGGGCCGCATGCGCGTGCCGCTGGGCGTGTTCGGGATGATTTACGAGAGCCGGCCCAACGTGACCATCGAGGCCGCCTCGCTGGCCATCAAGAGCGGCAACGCCTGCATCCTGCGCGGCGGCTCCGAGGCCATCCACTCCAACATCGCCCTGTGGAAGCTCGTCCAGCAGGCCCTCAGCGACGCCGGCCTGCCCGCCGAGGCGGTGCAGCTCGTCGAGACCACCGACCGCGCCGCCGTGGGCAAGCTCATCGCCATGCCGGAGTTCGTGGACGTGATCATTCCGCGCGGCGGCAAGGGCCTCATCGAGCGCATCGCCAGCGAGGCGTGCGTGCCCGTCATCAAGCACCTGGACGGCAACTGCCACACCTACGTGGACGCCGAGGTGGACCTGGAGCAGGCCCTGGTCGTCACCGACAACGCCAAGACCCAGAAGTACAGCCCCTGCAACGCCACCGAGTCGCTGCTGGTCCACGCGGCGCAGGCCGCGGCCTTCCTGCCCCGCATAGGCGCCGTGTTCGCCGGCAAGGGCGTGGAGATGCGCTGCTGCCCGGCCTCCAAGGCGATCCTGTCGGACGTGCCGGGCGCCCAACTGGCCGATGCCACCGAGGAGGACTGGTCCACCGAGTACCTCGCGCCCGTGATCAGCGTGAAGGTGGTTCAAACGCTGGACGAGGCCATCGCCCACATCAACCGCTACGGCTCGCACCACACGGACGCCATCCTCACCACGAACCACCCCAACGCCATGCGCTTCCTGCGCGAGGTGGATTCGGCCAGCGTCATGGTCAACGCCAGCACGCGCTTTGCCGACGGCTTCGAGTACGGCCTGGGCGCGGAGATCGGCATCAGCACAGATAAATTCCATGCGCGCGGGCCGGTTGGGCTGGAGGGGCTGACGTCGCTGAAATGGGTCGTCCTGGGCCAGGGCGAGGTGCGGACCTGAGCGTGGCGGCCATGGACGCGCGCAAGGCCCTGGTGCTGTTCTCCGGCGGCCAGGATTCCACCGCCTGCCTCGCTTGGGCGCTCAGCCGCTTCAGCGTGGTCGAGACCCTGGGTTTCGATTACGGCCAGCGCCACCGCATCGAGCTGGACTGCCGGCTGCGCGTGCGCGACGAGATCCGCGCCGCCTTCCCCGAATGGGGCGCACGCCTGGGCGAGGACCATGTGCTGGACCTCTCGCTGCTGGGCCAGATCTCCGACACCGCGCTCACCAGCGAGCGGGCGATCGAGATGCAGGCCAACGGGCTGCCCAACACTTTCGTGCCCGGCCGCAACCTGCTGTTCCTGAACTTCGCCGCCGCGCTGGCCTACCGGCGGGGCGCGAGCGTGCTGGTGGGCGGCATGTGCGAGACGGACTACTCCGGCTACCCCGACTGCCGCGACAACACGCTCAAGGCGCTGCAGGTGGCGCTCTCGCTTGGGCTGGACGCGCCCATGACGGTGGAGACGCCGCTGATGTTCCTGACCAAGGCGCAGACCTGGGCGCTGACGCAGCGCCTGGGCGGCGACGCGCTCAACACGCTGATCGTGGAGCACACCCACACCTGCTACCTGGGCGAGCGCGGCGAGCGCCACGACTGGGGCCATGGCTGCGGCCAGTGCCCGGCCTGCGCGCTGCGCCGCCAGGGCTTCGAGGCCTGGCGCCAGGGCGGGGCGGCGGCGGAGCTGCCGCTGTGAGCTGGGAAACTGTCGCCGAGTTCGTGGCGGCGGTCCTGTCGCATTACTGGCTGGGCCTGATGGCCGCCGTGGCGGTGCTGTGGATGTTGGGCGCCCACAACCGGCTCATGCGCCACCGCGCCGCCATCGTGGCGGCCTGGGGCCAGTTGGACGAGCAGATGAAGCGCCGCCGCGAGGTGCTGCCCCCGCTGGTGGACGCCCTGCGCGAGCCGCTGGCCGCCGAGGCGCCGGCGCTGGACGCCGTGCTGGAGGCGCAGGCCCAGCTGCAGCGCGCGGTGGACGCCCTGAAGCCGCTGGCGGCCAAGTCGCTGGCCGAGGTGCTGCATGCCGAGAGCCGGCTGACCTCGGCGCAGACGCGGCTCAAGGCGCTGCTGGAACAGCACCCCGAGTTGGTCCAGCGCGAGGACATCGCCGGCTGGATGCAGGCGCTCAAGGACGTGCAGACGCGCAAGGACGTGGCCCGCCACGTCTTCAACGACGCCGTGAACGCCTACAACCAAGCGCTGCTGCAGTACCCGACGCGCTTGTTGAAACCCCTGTTCGGCCTGCGCACGGCCGTGACGCTGTGAGCCGTCCACTTCATTCCCCGACTGTCCGGCGCGCCGCCCTGGCCGCGGCGGTGCTGCTGGCGGCTGCCGCCGGGCCCGTGTGGGCGCAGGACGCCGCCGCACCGTCCACGGCACCCACCGCCGCGCTGCACCGCCATGCCCTGGCCGCGACCTGCGCCGCCTGCCACGGCACGGACGGACGCGCTCCCGCCGGCTCGGCCATGCCCTCGCTGGCCGGGCGTCCGGCGCCCTGGCTGGTCGAACAGATGCTGGCTTTCAAAAAGGGCGAGCGCCCCGCCACCGTGATGCACCAGATCGCCCGCGGCTACAGCGAGACGCAGATCGCGCAGATCGCCGCCTTCTTCGCGGCGCAGCAGCCATGAGCCGGCGCGCTGACGCGTCCCGCCGCCGCTGGCTGCAGGCCGCCGGTGCGGCCGGGCTGCTGCAACTGGCCGGCTGCGCGGGCACGCCGTCCGCAGCCCCGTCTTCATCCCAGGCGTCCGCTCTGTCGCGCGCCCGCGTGCTGGTGGTGGGCGGCGGCTGGGGCGGGGCGACCGCGGCGCGCTACCTGCGCCTGTTCTCCGATGGCCAGCTCCCGGTGACGCTGGTGGAGCCGGACGCCGCGCTGGTGAGCTGCCCGCAAAGCAACCTGGTGCTGGCCGGCCACCGCACGCTCGCCGACCTGACGTTCGGCTATGACGCCCTGGAGCGCCTGGGCGTGCGCCGCGTGCGCGACCGCGTCGTGGCCCTGGACTTCGACCGCCGCGAAGCCCGGCTGGCCTCCGGCGGGCGGCTTGGGTGGGACAAGCTGATCCTGTCCCCCGGCGTGGAGCTGATGCGCGAGCGCGTGGACGGTTTGCAGGCAGCCCACGCCGCCGGCCGCGTGCTGCAGGCGTGGAAGGCTGGCCCGGAGACCGCCGCCCTGCGCGCACAACTGGAGGCCATGCCCAACGGCGGCGTCTATGTGCTGACCGTGCCGCTGGCCCCCTTCCGCTGCCCGCCCGGCCCCTACGAGCGCGCCTGCCTGGTGGCGGACTACTTCAAGCGGATGAAACCCAAGTCCAAGGTGCTGGTGTTCGACGCCAATCCCGAGCCGGTGAGCAAGGCGGCGCTGTTCAAGGCGGTGTGGGCGAACCAGTACGCCGGCATCGTGGATTACCGGCCCAACTTCAAGGCGGTGGGCGTGTCGGCGGACGGCCGCGAGGTGGAGTTCGAGTTGGGCGAGCGCGAGCGCGCCGACGTGCTCAACGTGCTGCCGGACATGCGCGCGGGCGACATCGCGGCGCAAAGCGGGCTGGCCAAGGCCAACGGCCGCTGGTGCGAGGTCGATTTCCTGGACTTCAGCGCGAAAGACCTGCCCAAGTCGGCCGGCGTGCACCTGTTGGGCGACGCACTGCTGGCCGCGCCGCTCATGCCCAAGAGCGCCCACATGGCCAACGCGCACGCCAAGGTGGCGGCGGCGGCCGTGGTGGCGTCGCTGGCGGGCTGGGAACTGAACCCCGCGCCGGTGCTGACCAACACCTGCTACTCCTGGGTGGACGGCTCACACGCCATCCACGTCGCCAGCGTGCACGGGTGGAATGCGCCGCAGCGCACGTTCACGGTGGTGCCGGGCGGCAGCGGCGTGTCGGTTGGGCCCAGCGAGGCGGAGGCCCAATATGCGGCCGGGTGGATCGAAAGTATGAGGGGAGAGGCCGTAGGCCGTTGAAATGCTTGGACCGCCAGAAAATCCAGGCTTGAAAACAATGAAAAAGAACTTTGAAGCTTTATTGCTGGCTGCAGCCCTGGGGATACTCGCCGGTCCAGCGTTGGCGGCTGATGCGCCGCCCAAGGTCACGAATTACTCGATGAAAGAAGGGGCCGAGCTTTCATCGTGGTCCCATCCCGTGCACGACGTGCTGAAGAAATACGGCGTGGTCTTGAAATCAGTGACCGTCAAGGACAACTACGCCACGTTTGGCGTGAAGTTCCCGTTCGATCCGTCCACCGGGCCGAATGGCAAAAAGCTGCATGAGCTGCTGTTCGAGATATTGAAGGCCAATGGGTGGTGGGATTATGCGATTCGGGGTGAGGGCGATGGGGCGGGGTTTGAGGTGCAGTGGGACAAGCAGAAGAAACTGATGACTATCGACTCGCTTTAGATACTGCCTGCGTCCCGCGGTTGACGAAGTGACTTCGCTGCATCAAAGCGGTGTCGCCCTGATTTCAGAAAATATTCACGGCCCAACCACCGCCGCCGTACAAGCCAGTTCCTCAAACAAGGCCAGCACGACTTTCCCCGACATGTTGTAGGGGTCCAGCGCCGCAGTCTCCGAATACTTCAAAAGCAGCGAAGGATTCAGCCGCGCCAGATTCACCTGCCCCATGGACCACCCCGTGAACCGCCGCTCGGTGGTCTCCTCGTAGGCCAGCAATTGCACGTCCTCGTGCCGGGGGTCCTTGACGATGGCGTTGTAAAGGCAATTTACCGCCGCCCGCCCGCCTTCTAGCACTTGCACGAACAAACCCGTTTCCGTGCAGCACAAAACCCCGGTCACGCCCAATGCCGGGTTGTGCGCCTTGGATTGCCGGACAATGGCGTGCACGGTTTCCGCATCAAACCCGTCCTTGGCTCGGCTCACGTACATCAGGCGTACCAGCATGGGTCTTGCTCCGGTCTGAAAATGATTTGAAAACGCTCGAAGGGTCAATCGATCAAAAATTGTTCTTGCGGCTCAGCAGCGACAAGAACTCGCGCCGCAGGCTGGGGTCTTTCAGGAAGGCGCCGCGCATCACCGAGTTGGTCATGACGGATTCGTCGTCCTTCACGCCGCGCCAGTGCATGCAGAAATGGTCGGCTTCCATCACCAAGGCCAAGCCGTCGGGCTTCACCCGCTCCTGCAATTCATTGGCCAGCATGGTCACGGCCTCTTCCTGGATTTGCGGGCGGCTCATGATCCACTCGCACAGGCGGGCATATTTGGACAGCCCAATCAGGTTCGAATGCTCGTTGGGCAATATGCCCACCCACACGCGGCCCAATATGGGGCACAAATGGTGCGAGCACGCGCTGCGGACCTTGATGGGGCCCACGATCATCAATTCGTTGAGCCGCTCGGCATTGGGAAACTCGGTGACCTTGGGCACCGGGACATAACGGCCGCGGAAAACCTCGTCCACGAACATCTTGGCCACGCGCTGCGCGGTGTCGTTGGTGTTGTGGTCGTTGTCGGTATCGATCACCAGCGAGCGCAGCACCTGCTTCAAATGGCCTTCCACCTCGGCCTTGATCTCGGCAATTTCTCCCTCTTCGATGAAGGCGGAGATGTTGTCGTTGGCGTGGAAGCGTCGGCCGGCCATCTCCAGGCGGCGCCGGATGCGTTCGGAGGCGCTGGCGTCCAGGATGTCGTTGACGGGTTGCGGGGTGTTCATGGCAGCGGTTTGTTTTGAGCAGACTCGCGATCAGGGGATTGTCGCGGCGCGCAACAGTAACCGCTCGCGCCTTTCCCTGTCCGATGCGGGCTTGCCCGCGCGCAGCGGCCTTTTGCCGCGCCACTGGCGCGCGGCGCGATCCCGCGCGGGCAAGGGCGGGGCAGGGCGGGTCTAGACTGCGCGCCCAATGTCGTCCTCCCCCACTTCCCTGCCGCTGGCGCGCCTGCTGGAGCACGCGGCCGATGCGCTGGCCGCCGTGCGCGCCGGGCGCTCGCTCACCGACGTGCTCGCCGCCGTCCCGTCCGACGCCCGCGCCGGCACCCAGGCCCTGAGCTTCGAGACGCTGCGCCGCTTGGGCGCGGCCACTGCCGTGCGCGGGCGCCTCGCGCCCAAGTCCCCGCCGCCGCAGGTGGACGCGCTGCTCATCACCGCGCTGGCCCTGCTGTGGCCGCCGGAGGTCTACGCGCCCCACGTGCTGGTGGACCAGGCCGTCAAGGCCGTGCGCCGGCGCAGCCCCAATTCGGCCGGCTTCGTCAACGCCGTGCTGCGCCGCTTCCTGCGCGAGCGCGACCAGCTCGTCGCCGCGCTGCAGTCCGACCCCGTGGCCGCCTACAGCCATCCCGGCTGGTGGATAGACCGGGTCAAGAAGGATTGGCCGCAGGACTGGAGCCGCCTGCTGCAGGCCGCCAACGAGCGCCCGCCCATGACGCTGCGGGTGAATGCCCGCCGCGGCGACGCCGCCGGCTACGTGCAGCGCCTGGCGGACGCCGGGTTGCCCGCGCGCGTCGTCGGCCCCCAGGCCGTGCTGCTGGAGCAGCCCGTGGCCGTGCACCAGTTGCCCGGCTTCGCGCAGGGCGACGTCTCCGTGCAGGATTCATCTGCGCAGCTCGCTGCGCCGCTGCTGCTGGGCGTGGGCGTGCCCGGCTGCGCGCCCCTGCCCGCGGGCGCCCGCGTGCTCGATGCCTGCGCTGCCCCCGGCGGCAAGACCGCCCACCTGCTGGAGCTGGCCGCCCTGGACGTGCTGGCCCTGGACGCCGATCCGCAACGCCTGCCCCGCGTGCAGGACACCCTGCAGCGCATCGGCGCGACAGCCGAGCTCAAGGCCGCCGACGGCCGTCGCGTGCAGGACTGGTGGGACGGCAGGCCCTTCGACGCCATCCTGCTGGACGCGCCCTGCAGCGCTTCCGGCATCGTGCGCCGCCACCCGGACGTGCGCTGGCTGCGCCGCCCGGCCGACATCGCCCAGCTCGCCAAGACGCAGGCCGAGCTGCTGGAGGCGCTGTGGCCGCTGCTCAAGCCGGGCGGGCGGCTGGTCTACGCCACCTGCTCGCTGTTCAAGGCCGAGGGGCAGGGCCAGGTCGATGCGTTTTTGCAACGCCACGGCGGCAGCGGCGCCCGGCTGGACGCGGCCTCGCCCGGCCACGTGCTGCCCCTGGCCGACAATGAGTCACCGGCCCAAGTCCCGCCCGGGGACGGCTTCTATTACGCGCTGCTGCACAAGTCTTGATCCCGCTGACCGCCGTCCGTGTCGCCGCTGCCGCCGTCACGTCGCTCGCCACGTCGCTTTGCCGCGCCCGCGCGCCCTCGCTGCGCCGGCGCGCGCTGCTGGCCGCCGTGCCGGTGCTGCTGGCGCCCGCGCTGCTGCAGGCCAACACCGGTGCCAGCGCGCTGGAGCTGCAGGAGCTGGCCGTGCGGCGGGCCGCCGACGGGGCGCTGGTGCTGGATTACGCGCTGCGCGTGTCGCTGCCGCGTGCCGTGGAGGACGCGCTGCAGCGCGGCGTGCCGCTCTACTTCGAGACCGAGGCCGCCGTGTACCGGCCGCGCTGGTACTGGCGCGACGAGCGCGTGGCGCGGCAGTCGCGGCTGTGGCGGCTGTCCTACCAGCCGCTCACCGAGAGCTACCGCGTCAGCCTGGGCGGGCTGCACCAGGGCTACCCCACGCTGGCCGAGGCCATGGCCTCCATGACGCGCACCGCTCGCTGGCGCATCGCCGAGCCGCAGCAGCTCGACACCGACGAGCTGCGCTACTACGTCGAATGGCGCTGGCGGCTGGACACCTCGCAACTGCCGCGGCCCATGCAGCTGGGCATAGGCAACCAGGCCGACTGGGTGCTCAGCATCGAGCGCCTGCTGCGCCCGGAGCCCTGAGGCGGCTGCGGCACCTCGGCGCAACGGCAACACGGCGGCAGCCCACAGGCATCACGGGACACATGACATGAGCAGCAAGGCACGGCGCACCAGCGTGCTGGTTGGGCTGGTGGCCCTCATCGGCGTGGCGCTGGTGGCGGGTTTCGTCCTGACGCTGACCAGCGGCGCCGATCCGGGCGACCCGGACGGCTTCTACGAGCGGCACTGGGTCCTGCTCTTCGGCGCCAACCTGGCGGTGCTGGTGCTGCTGACGGCCACCATCATGGTCGCCGCCGTGCGCCTGGCGTTGCGCGTGCGCCGCGGCAAGTTCGGCAGCAAGCTGCTTTTGAAACTCGCGGGCATCTTCGCCCTGGTGGGCCTGCTGCCCGGGGCGCTGGTCTACACGGTGAGCTACCAGTTCGTCACGCGCAGCATAGAAATCTGGTTCGACGCCCGCGTGGAGAACGCCCTCAACGCCGGCCTGGCGCTTGGGCGCCTCACGCTGGACGCGCAGCAGGCCGACCTGGCGGCCAAGACGCAGTTCGCCGCCGAGCACCTGGCCGACACGCCGGGCGTGCCCATGGCGCTGTCGCTGGAGCGCGCGCGCGAACAGCTCGCGGCGCAGACGGTGGCGCTGGTGAGCCCCTCCGGCCAGGTGCTGCTGAGCGTGGGCGGCGAGGCCCACAACGCCATCGTCCCGGCGCGGCCCAGCGCGACGCTGCTGCGCCAGGCCCGCGGCGCCCGCGTGGCCAGCCAGATCGAGGGCCTGGACGACGAAGGCGTCGCCGGCGCGCCGCCGGCACTGGTGCGGGCACTGGCGCTCGTGCCGCGCACCGACATCACCCTCGCCGGCGAAGACCGGCTGCTGCTGGCCGTGCGGCCGCTGCCGCCCAACCTCACCGCCCAAGCCCTGGCCGTGCAGGCCGCCTACCGCGAGTACCAGCAGCGCGCCCTGGCCCGCGAGGGGCTGCGGCGCATGTACATCGGCACGCTCACGCTCACGCTCATCCTGGCCGTGTTCGGCGCCGTGCTGCTGGCCGCGGCGCTGGGCCAGCAGCTCGCCCGCCCGCTGCTGCTGCTGGCCGAGGGCGTGCGCCAGGTGGCCGCGGGCGACCTCACGGCCAAGCCCGTGTTCGCCTCGCGCGACGAGTTGGGCGGCCTCACGCGCTCCTTCGCCGACATGACGCAGCAACTGGCCGAGGCCCGCGCCCAGGCGCACGCCAGCGTCACGCAACTGCAGCGTGCCCGCTCGCACCTGCAGACCATCCTGGACAACATGACCGCCGGCGTGATCGTGTTCGACGAGCAACGCCGCATCGACACCGTCAACCCCGGCGCCACGCGCATCCTCAAGGCCCCGCTGGAGGCCTGTCGCGGCCTGCGGCTGGAGGACGTGCCGGGGCTGCAGGAGTTCGGCCAGGCGCTGTGGCAGCGCTTTGAGCTGCTGGCCGAAAGCCCCGAGGCCGGCGAGCGCGGCCAGTGGCAGGACGCCTTCGAGCGCCGCGACCCCGCCGCCGCCGACAGGCCGGAGCAGCCCGACGTCCAGACACTGCTGGTGCGCGGCGCCACGCTGCCGCAGGAGGCGCGGCTGGTGGTGTTCGACGACATCTCCGAAGTCGTCTCCGCGCAGCGCTCGGCCGCTTGGGCCGAGGTGGCGCGGCGCCTGGCGCACGAGATCAAGAACCCGCTCACGCCCATACAGCTCTCGGCCGAGCGGCTGCAGCACCGGCTGGAATCCAAGCTGGAGGGCAACGACCAGTCGCTGCTGGTGCGCGCCGTGGCCACCATCGTCACGCAGGTGCAGGCGATGAAGCAGCTCGTCAACGAGTTCCGCGACTACGCGCGGCTGCCCTCGGCGCGGCTGGCGCCGCTGGACCTCAATGCGCTGGTGGCCGAGGTGCTGGGCCTGTACGGCCACGCGGTGGAGCAGGGGCGGCTGGTAGTGCAGTGCGCGCCGGGGCTGCCTTGGATTCAGGGCGACGCCACGCAGTTGCGCCAGGTGGTGCACAACCTGCTGCAAAACGCCTTGGACGCCGTGGCCGAGCGGGCCGAAGGCAGGGTGCAGATCGTCACCGACGTGCAGCTCGGCGAGCAGGGCGAGCCGCGCGGGGTGCGGCTGCGCATCCTGGACAACGGGCCCGGCTTTGCCGACAAGGTGCTCAAGCGCGCCTTCGAGCCCTACGTCACGACCAAGACCAAGGGCACGGGGCTTGGGCTGGCGGTGGTCAAGAAAATTGCCGACGAGCACGGCGCACGGGTGCGCATTGCCAACCGCGCGGGCGGCGATGCGCCCGGCGCCGCGGCGGGCGGGGCGCAAGTGACGCTATCATTTTCGAATCTCGCCGCTGCGTCCGCTGCGCTCGCCGCCGCCGCATCGGCCCCTCTCCCGCCGGCCACCTGACGGCCGAGCGCACTGAGCATCCATGGCGACCATCCTTGTAGTTGACGACGAACTGGGCATACGCGCCCTGCTGTCGGAAATCCTGACGGACGAAGGGCACAGCGTGGAGCTGGCCGAAAACGCCGCCCAGGCGCGCGCATTGCGCGAGCAGGTGCGTCCCGACCTCGTGCTGCTGGACATCTGGATGCCGGACGTGGACGGCATCACGCTGCTCAAGGAATGGGGCAGCAACGGCCAGCTCTCCATGCCCGTGATCATGATGAGCGGCCACGGCACCATAGACACGGCCGTGGAGGCCACGCGCTTTGGCGCGATGGCCTTCCTGGAAAAGCCCATCACGCTGCAAAAGCTGCTGCGCGCGGTGGAGCAGGGCCTGACCAAGCCCACGCCGGGCCAGGGCGGTGCCAACCCGGCGGCGCCGCTGGACGCGGTGGGCGACAACGGCAGCTTCGGCCATGCCGTGCCGCCGCTGAACCTGAGCGGCGTGCTCAACAGCGAGCACAGCTTCGAGCTCGACCGCCCGCTGCGCGAGGCGCGCGACGCCTTCGAGAAGACCTACTTCGAGTTCCACCTGGCCAAGGAGAACGGCTCCATGACCCGCGTGGCCGAGAAGACGGGCCTGGAGCGCACGCACCTCTACCGCAAGCTCAAGCAGTTGGGCGTGGACCTCACGCGCAACAAGCGCGGCGGGGCCTGAAGCGGCGCCTCTTTCGGCGTCCTCCAATCTTTTTAAGCAGATTCATCACTCAGGGCTTGGAAATTTCAAAAAGCCTTGCTAGAATGCGCAGCTTCACGGCCAAGTAGCTCAGTTGGTAGAGCAGCGGATTGAAAATCCGCGTGTCGGTGGTTCGATTCCGCCCTTGGCCACCAAACAAAGAGAAAGCCCCGCGCAGCGATGCACGGGGCTTTTTTCTTGGTCGACGACACATCACTGGCGCATTGCGGCCCAAGCGCTGTCTTGCCCAAAGCACTGCCGGTGCCAGCCGGTGGGCATGGCACGCCGCTACGCAGTGACCACAGCCGCGCCGCGAAAGTCGTCGGACAACAATCGGCTTCCCGCATTTCCGCTTCTGGCGGCCTCCAGGCGTTGCGCCGGCAACGTTGCGCCCGCCCGGCTGCCGCAGTTCCCCCGCATGACCCTGCTCGATGGCCTGACCCTGTACCTGCGCGTGGCCGCGCTGCTCCTGCCCGTGGTGGCCTGCGCCGCGGTGGGGTCGTACTGGGCCTGGAAGAAAAAGCCGTTCCCGGCCGAGTTCATCGCGGTGCTGGCGGCCAACTTCGCCACGCCCGCGCTGGTGTTCCACACGCTGCTGACCACACCGCTGTCCGGCCAGGCACTGCTGCAGGCCGGCGCGGCCACGGTGCTGGGCTTCGCCCTGGCGGCCGCCATGGCCGCCGTGGCGCTGCGCCTGCTGAAGCTGCCGGTGCTTGGGCTGCTGCCCGCGGCGGTGCTGCCCAACGCCGGCAACCTGGGCCTGCCCATGGCGCAACTGGCCTTCGGGGCGGAAGGCTTGGCCATCGCGGTGGCGGCCTTTGCCATCACCTCGGTGCTGCAGCACACGGTGGCGGTGTGGGTGCTGTCGCGCGCCTCGCCGCAGCGCACGCGCATGCCGCGCGGCATCCTGTTCGCGGTGGGTGCGGCCATGGCGCTGCGCTGGACCGGCTGGAGCTTGCCCGCCCCGGTGTTGGACAGCGCCCGCCTGGTGGGCTCCATGACGGTGCCGCTCATGCTGCTGAGCCTGGGCTATGCGCTGGTCACCGTCTCGCACGCGGGCTTGCGCCAGGGCGCGCTGGTGGGCCTGACGCGGCTGGCCGTGGGCACCGCCTCGGGACTGCTGGTGGGCGTGCTCATGGGCCTGTCGCCGCTGGCCGCTGGCGTGATGCTGCTGCAACTGGCCATGCCCGTGGCCGTGGCCAGCTACCTCTATGCCGACCGGCTCACGCCCCACGGCCCCATCGCGGCGGGCGCGGTGCTGGTCTCCACGCTGGCGCTGGTGCTGCTGTCGCCCGCGTTGCTGTGGCTGGCGGGGGCGGTGAGGGCCTAGCGGCGGCCCGGCTTCACGCCGCCCTGCGCGCTGCACAGCGGCAGCAGCACGGCTTCAGCCCGCGCTCTTGCCCACGAACTCGAAATGCTCCACGTGCGGCGGCTGTGCGAAGAAGGGGCCGACGATGGCGCGCCAGGCGGCGAAGGCCTCGGAGCCGCGGAAGTGCACGGTGTGGTCCTCCAGCGTCTCCCAGAAGATCTGCACCACGTAGCGCTCGGCCGATTCGATGCCCTTGTTCACCTTCCAGCCGCGGCAGCCGGGAAAGGGGCCGATGACGGTGGACAGCCCGCGCTGCACCGCCTCGTCGAAGGCGGCCTGCTGGCCCGGGTGGATGCGGATATCGACCAGTTCAAGGATCACGGCGGGGTCTCCGGTAATTCAAGAGGGGAGTGAAAAACGGGCGCCCCAAATGGCGCCCGCTCTCCATTGTCGCCGTGCCGGCCTGCACAGCCGGCAGGGTTCGCTCCTGCGGCTCAAGCCTCCATGGGCAGGCCCACGTAGTTCTCGGCCAGCGCGCGCTGCGCGGCCTCGGAGCCACACAGGTAGTCCAGCTCGGCCTGCTGCACGCGGGCGCCGAACGCGCCGTTGTCGGGGAGCTTGTGCATCAGCGTGGTGAACCACCAGCTGAAGCGCTCGGCCTTCCAGATGCGGCGCAGGCAGCGCTCGGAGTAGACGTCTATGCCCGCTTCCGAGCCCCGGTAGAACTCGGCCAGGCCGCGCGCGAGGTAGCCGACGTCGGTGGCGGCCAGGTTCAGGCCCTTGGCGCCCGTGGGCGGGACGATGTGCGCCGCGTCGCCGGCCAGGAACAGGCGGCCGAAGCGCATGGGCTCGGCCACGAAGCTGCGCAGCGGGGCGATGCTCTTCTCGATGGAGGGCCCGGTGGTGACGTTGGCCGCCACCTGCGCGGGCAGCCGGCGCTTGAGCTCGGCCCAAAAGGCGGCGTCGCTCCACTCCTCGACCTTGTCGGCCAGCGAGCACTGCACGTAGTAGCGGCTGCGTGTCTTGCTGCGCATGCTGCACAGGGCGAAGCCCGCGTCGGCGCTGGCGTAGATCAGCTCGTGCGACACCGGTGGCACGTCGGCCAGGATGCCCAGCCAGCCGAACGGGTACACCTTCTCGAAATTGGTGATGGCGCCCTCGGGGACGCTGGCGCGGCACACGCCGTGGAAGCCGTCGCAGCCGGCGATGAAGTCGGCCTGCACCTCCACCGGCTGCCCGTCCGGCGCGGTGAAGCGCACGCGGGGCTGCTGCGTGTCGAAGTCGTGCACGCTGACATGGCCGGACTCATAAAAGGTTTGCAGCCCGGCGGCGGCGCGGGCCTCCATGAGGTCGCGGGTGACCTCGGTCTGGCCGTAGACCATGACGCGCTTGCCGGTGAGGGCGTGCAGGTCGATGCGGTGGGTGCGCTCGCCAAAAGACAGCTCGAAGCCGTCGTGCGGCAGCCCCTCGGCATGCATGCGCTCGGCCACGCCGGCCTCGTCCAGCAAGTCCACGGTGACCTGCTCCAGCACGCCCGCGCGGATGCGGCCGAGCACGTAGTCGGTGCTGCGCTGCTCGACGATGACGGCCTCCACGCCGGCCTTGTGCAGCAGCGCCCCCAGCAGCAGCCCCGAGGGGCCGGCGCCGACGATGGCGACCTGGGTGCGGAGGGTGCGGGTGGGGGTGTTCATGGCTTGTCTCCTTTTCCGTCTGGGGGCAACAACTTCACAAGGCGCGTGCGTCGCGCGCTCACAGGATCTGGCGCAGGTGCGTCTGCGCCTGGCGCAGCGGCGGCAAGGCCGCCTCCTGCAATTCGTCCATCTCCATGCGCGAGGCGTGCACGCTCACGTTGAGCGCAGCGACCGTCTCGCCCTTGAAATTCAGCAGCGGCACGGACACGGTGCGCAGCCCGGGCTCGAACTCCTGGTCCACCGCGGCGTGGCCGCGCTCGCGCACGGCGGCGATCTCGGCGGCCAGTTGCGTGGGCTCGGTGACGGTGTGCGGCGTGCGCTCGGTGAGCGCCTGTTGGGCGATCCAGGCCTGCACGGCGTCTTGCGGCCAGGCCGCCAGCAGCACGCGGCCGTTGGCCGTGCACCAGGCGGGCACGCGGGTGCCGGGCTGCAGCGTGCTGGAGATGACGCGCCCGGCGCTGGTGGCGGCCACGCACAGCACGTCGCTGCCGTCGAGCACGCCGGCCGAGGAGGCTTCCTTGAGCGCGTGCGACAGCTTCAGCAACTCCGGCTGGACGATGCGCGGCAGCCGCGCCGAGTGCATGTAGCTCTGCGACAGGCGCAGCACCTTGGGCGTGAGGGCGAAGAGATTCCTGTCCTGGCTGGCGAAGCCCAGGTGGCACAGCGTGAGCAGGTAGCGCCGTGCCGCGGCGCGCGTGAGGCCGGTGCGCGCGGCCACCTCGCTGATGGTCAGCCGCGGGCGTTCCTGGTCGAAGGCTTCGATGACCTGCAGACCCTTGTCCAGCGCGGCCACCAGGTCGCGGTCGCGCGCGGGAGCGGCGTCCGACGCCCCGTCCGCATCGGCGGCGGCCATGCCGGCGGCGGCGCCTGCGGCGGCGGTTGAAAGGGAGCGGCGCTGGGCCATGCTGCGGGTCTCCGGGGGTTGCGGCGGGCTGCGTGGCCCGCCGTCATGTGCAATTCAGTACCCGGAATGTAGAGAGTGGCCGCCGCGCTGTCGCGGGGCTGCAGGCGGATTTGTGCGCAATGCGCACATGCCTTAAATCAAGTCGTAGCCCATATGGCGCCTACTGGCAGGCCAGGGATGGGCGCCTGCGAGCGCCTGCAACGGGGCGAGATGGCCTGTGGATGCCAAGGCAATGACCTTGGGCACTTTCAAGCGCCAATTGAAGATGGCCGCGGCTGGCCGGGGTGTGGATGCCGCGGCCACAGGCTCACGCCGCCAGCGGCAGGGGCGAGGGCGTCTGCGGCGCCTCGCCGCCGTCGGCCGCCGGGTCGGCGTAAACCAGGCCGAAGCGGTTGCCCAGGAAGTCGGCCAGCGCGATCTGTTCCTGGCGGATGAAACCCTGCTGCGGCAGCCGGCCCTGGGCCAGCAGGTCCAGCACGGCGCAGGCACTGCCGGCGGTGGTGATCTGGATGGCGCTGCGCGGCTCGCGGCCGGCCCAACGGCCCAGCACGCGGCGCGAGAGGCTGTGCTGCGTCAGCCGCCCGTCGCACCAGCCGGTGGCGCTGATGAAGATGACGACCACGTCCTGCTGCGTGGCGGGGATGGCGTGCTCGAAGATGTCCTTGAGCAGGGCGGGGCGCTCGCGCAGGCGCAGGTCGTTGAGCAGGGCCTTCATGAGCTGGCCGTGGCCGGGGTAGCGGATGCTGCGGTAGTTGAGCTCGCGCACGCGGCCTTCCCAGGTCTCGCACAGCGTCCCCAGCCCGCCGGAGGTGTTGAACGCCTCGTAGCGCGTGCCTTCCAGGCTGAACTGCTCCAGCCCCTCCAGCGCCGCCACCTCGGCGCGGCGGCCGTCCACGATGGCCTCGCAGGGCTGGATGTACTCGTTGATCAGCCCCTCGGTGCTCCAGGTCAGGTTGTAGTCCAGGGCGTTGCTGGGGTAGAGCGGGAGCGCCCCCACGCGCAGCTTCAGGGTTTGCAGTTGCTCGAAGCGCCCGGCCAGGTCGGCCGCGGCGATGGAAACGAAGCCCGGTGCCAGGCCGCATTGGGGAATGAAGGCGGTGGCGGCGTCCTGCGCCAGCGCCTTGATGCGACGCGTGGCGGCCACGTCCTCGGTGAGGTCCAGGTAGTGCACGCCCGCGGCGCGCGCGGCATCGGCCACGGTGGCGGCGCAGTCGAAGGGAAAGGCGTTGAGCACCGCGAAGCGGCCCTGCAGCGCCGCGGCCAGCGCGGCGGGGTCGGCGGCGTCCAGCTGCAGCGTGTGCCGGCGCAGCGAGGGCGGGCCGAAGTCCTGCAGCGCACCGGCGTGGCGGTCGGCCAGCGTCACCACGTAGTCGCCGGAGTCGGCCAGCAGTTGCGCCATCACCCGGCCGATGCGGCCGGCGCCCAGAACCAGAACGTCCTTCATCGCGCGTCCTCCTGGAAGGGAAATTTGTGCAGCCATCGTGGCGCGCCCTGCCGCAGAACGCAGCCCCCGGCACGACGAAGCGTCGTCGCCATTTCGGCGCTTTGCCGAGCACAATCGGCGCATGGCCGACATCGACGACGTGGACCACGCCCTGCTGGCGCTGCTGCGCGAGAACGCCCGCGCCAGCACCGCCGAGCTCGGACGCAAGCTCGGCCTGTCGCGCACCACGGTGCAAAGCCGCCTGCAGCGCCTGGAGCGCCGCCGCGTGGTGGCCGGCTACACGGTGGTGGTGGACGAGGAGGCCGAAAGCGCCCTGGTGCGCGCGCACGTGTTCATCACCGCCGCGCCCAAGCAGGGCGGCGCCATAGAGGCGGCGCTGCGCCGCGTGCCGCAGGTGCGGCTGCTGCATTCGGTGAGCGGCCCCTTCGACTTCATCGCCGTGCTGGCGGCGGCGTCCATAGGCGAGCTCGACGCGCTCATCGACCGCATAGGCGCGCTCGACGGCGTGGAGCGCACCACCTCGGCCATCGTCCTGTCCACCCGCATACAGCGCTGACGCGGCGCTCAGGCGGCGGCGTCTGCCGGGTTCGCGCGCGGTGTTTTTCTTGACCCGACTCAAGTCTGCTGAAGTAGTGCCGACATAGAACGATGCAGCTCCAGGTGTCCCGTGGGTTTTCACGGGGCCTTGGCGGTCTTTTGGCAGTCCGTTTTCCCGATGTCGCTTCCCGAAACCATTGACGTGCGCGACCTGCGGCTGGGCATGTTCGTCCAGCTCGACCTGAGCTGGATCGCCCATCCCTTCCCGCTGAGCAGCTTCGTCATCAGCAGCGAGGCGCAGATCGCCACCATCCGCGGCCTGGGCCTGCGCCGCGTGCGTTGGGATCCCAGCCGCAGCGAGCTTTCGCCCGCCGCCGCTTCCGCGCCCGCGCCGGTGGCCGCCGCCGCGCCGGCGCCCACCGTGGCGCCGGTGGCGGAAGAGCCGGCCGAGGCCGCTCGGCGCCAGCGCCGCCAGGCCGTGGCCGCGCAGCGCTCGGCGCAACTGCAGTGCGAGCGCTGCTACGCCGAAGCCATACGTGGCTGGCGCGACGCCAGCGAGCTGCTGCGCGGCGGCGACGCCGACGCCGCGCGGCGCCACACCGAGAACCTCACCGGCGAGCTGCTGCGGCAGATGCTCTCCGACCCCGAGAGCTGCATACGGCTGCTCACCGAGGGCGCGGGCGACCGTGCCTCGGCCCACGCGCTCAACGTCACCGTGCTGTCGCTGCTGCTTGGGCGGCTGCTCAACCTGAATGAGGCTGCGCTGCTCTCGCTGGGCCAGGGCGCGCTGCTGCACGACATCGGCAAGATCGACTTGCCCGACCGCGTGCGCTGCGTGCAGGAGCACTTCACCGCGGCGGAGACCAAGCTGTACCGCGAGCACGTCAGCTTGGGCGTGGTGCACGGGCGCCGCATGGCGCTGGATCCGGGGGCGCTGCTGGTGATTGCCCAGCACCACGAGTTCGCCGACGGCAGCGGCTTCCCGCAGCGGCTGGAGCTTGCCAAGCTCAGCCAGGCCGCGCGCATCGTCGCCCTGGCCAACCGCTACGACAACCTTTGCAACCCGCCGCTGGCGGCCATGGCGCTCACGCCGCACGAGGCGCTGTCGCTGCTGTTCGCCCAGGGGCAGACCCGTTTCGACGCAAAACTGTTGGGCGCCTTCGTCCGCATGATGGGCGTGTACCCGCCGGGCTCGGTGGTGCAGCTCACCGACGAGCGCTACGCGCTGGTGGCCAGCGTCAATGCCGGGCGCCCGCTCAAGCCGCGCGTGCTGGTGCACGACCCGCGCGTGCCGCGCGAGGAGGCGCTGGTGCTGGACCTGGAGCGCGAGCCCGGGCTGGGCATACGCCGCAGCCTCAAGCCCGCGCAACTGCCGCGCGAGGCGCAGCAATACCTTTCGCCCAACCAGCGCGTGGCCTATTTCTTCGACGCCGGCCCGGCACCCCTGGTGCAGGAGCGCGTCGCATGAGTGCGCCGCGCCCGGTGCCGCCCAACTGCGCGCCGGGCGTGGAGCTTGCCGTCCACGACGTGGCCGCCGCCGTGGTCG